>JAGQIT010000626.1:0-1046 GCA_020431135.1 Myxococcales bacterium
GTGCGGGCCAGCGCCTTGGCCCGCGCGACCGCGAGGCGATGACCGTCCAGCGCCGGCGTCCGCGCCCCGGCGAGCGCCCCGGTGGCCCCTGCGCAGGTGCTCGGCGGCTCGAGGGCGGCCACCGCGTCGACCGCAAATTCGAGGGTCTCATCGTCGAGCTCGCGGAGCGCCTCGAGGGTCGCTGTCAGCGCCTGGCTCCGGCGAGCGAGGCACTCGCGGACCGCCGGCGTCGGCGAGCAGGCGAGCGCCCCGGCGCGGCCCCAGTCGTCGAGATGGGCGCGCAGGCGCGCGTCGACCTTGTCGAAGGTCACGGCAGCGTGCGGCTGCTCGGTCGCCGAAAAGCCGGCCCGAAGCGCCTCGCGCTCCGCCACTCCCCACGCCGCGAGGCGGTGGCGCTCCGCCGCCGGGCAGGCCTCGCGCTCCGCCGCGGCCGACGCCCCGCACCCGCCCGCGCCAACGCCCCACGCAGACGCGAGCACCAGCGCGAGGCCGAGGCAGACGCGCGCGCGGAGGGCTCGAGCGGACACCACCAACCAACCCTACACGGGAAGCCCGCGACCGCCACCCGCCCGCCGCGACCGCGGGCGCAGGACGAGCGCACCCGGGAGCGCGCGCGCTCCCTCGGCCGGCCCGTGGCGTGTGTGGCTCGGACCACCCAGGAAGGTGCGTGTCGCCGTCCGCTGCGACCTCCCCCGCACGACCGGGCAGCCCTCAGCGCGCGCGGCGAGCATCAACGGCGCCGCGCTGGACGTGGATGCGCCCTTGCCACGGGCCGCTCGCCCCGATCTATCCTCGCCTGCAATGTCCGTCGCCCGCGAGGTCTCCCAGAGGATCATCACCGCGATCGTCAGCCGCCTCGGCCTCTGCGAGGTCCGCGGCGCGACACGAGCCCTCGACCTGGCGGTCCCCGAGCAGCCGCCGGCGCTGATCCGCGGCTGGAGCGGCGAGGCCGTCGATCGCCTCCTCGCGGTCGAGATCGCGGCCCCCGCGATCGGCCTCGAGCTCGGCATGGTCGCCGCCTTCGCCCCGGCGACCGGCGCCCTCCC
>JAGQIT010000626.1:1217-1817 GCA_020431135.1 Myxococcales bacterium
CGGGCGCACCTCGGCCCGTGGACCGTCGCCGTCCGCTGCGATGAGGCGGCGCTCCGCGGCGCCGTCGGCCGCAGCGTCGACGCCTACGTCGACCACTGGCTCGACCTCGTGCGCGGCGGCCTGCCGCCGGCGATCACCGACGCCCTCGACCCCGCGGCCCTCGCCGCTCGCGACCGCCGCTACCGCGCCGCCCTCTTCTCCGCCGACGTCGATCCGATCTGGCGGCGCCTCGACGGGCTCCTCGGCGCCTCCGGGGCCGCTGTCCTCCAGGGGCTGCTCCGCGGCGACGCGCCCCTCGCCGCCGCCGGCTGAGAGACGACCTGCCCCTTTCGACATTTGATTTCTCGCCCGCGACGCGCGGCGCCGGGCGCCGCCCCCCGCGGCAGATCGCCTGAGATCGCGGGCAGACCCGCACACGCCGCGCGGAGGCGGTCCGCCAGCCGGTCCGCAGGCCGCCGATGATCGGCCTCAGATCGCCGGCGCGTCGTATCCTTTGTGGACCATGGGGATGTGGCGCGAGCGAGCACAGCGAGCCGGTGAGAAGGTCCAGGCGATCGTCTTGGCCCTCCTCGGCCTCGTCGCCTGCCTCCACGGCGAGGG
>JAGQIT010000627.1 GCA_020431135.1 Myxococcales bacterium
CCCGATCGCCAGCCAGCACGTCGCCGCCTACCGGCGGATCGTCGAGGCCTGCGTCGACCGCCCGCCGTCGCGCTCGCCCGCCCTCCGCGACCTCCTCCTGGCGCTGCGCCGCGAGGCCCCGCGCCTCGCCGACCTCGCGGCGATCGAGGGCCGCGGCGCCGACAGCCTGCCGCTGACCTGGTCGATCGCCGCGGCGCTGGTCATCGTCCACATCGGCGTCGTCGCCACCGGCGATCCCCTCGACCCCGAGCACCTCTACAACTGCGGCGCGCTGGTCACCTCGCTCTACTCGGTCGGCGAGGCCTGGCGCCTGCTGACGTCGACCCTCCTCCACGCCGGCGCCGTCCACCTCATCTTTAACCTGATCGGCCTGCGCTTCTTCGGCCGCTTCGTCGAGCCGCTCTTCGGCCGCGCGCGGATGGCCGTGATCTACATTTTCTCGGGGTTCCTCGCCGCCCTCGCCGTGGCGATCGTCGCCGGCCGGGCGGTCGAGAACACGCAGGTGCTCGTCGGCGCCTCGGGGGCGATCATGGGGCTCGGCGGGGCGATCCTCGCGGCGTCGCTGCGCCGCCCGGCGCTGCGCAAGAGCCCGCGCGGGCGCTCGCAGATCCGCGGCCTCGTCCTGATCTTCGGCCTCCAGGTGCTCTTCGACGCGATGACCCCGGCGGTCTCGTCGACCGCCCACATCGCCGGCTTCATCATCGGCTTCATCATCGGCTACGTCCTCACGCCGCCCGGCCCCGAGATGGCGCCGCTCGGCACGGCGCCGACGACCGCCGCGCGCGTCGACCCGAAGCCCGACGCGCCGCAGCCCTAGGAGACCCGCCGAAGGAGCCGCTCGACGAGCGCTCCGGTCCGCGGCGATGAGATGCTGCCCGGTGACGCCGCGGCGGGTCGCTCAGCGCGTCCATCACCCCTGCGCGCCGCGGCGGAGCACCGACGCCCAGGCCCGCCGGAGCACGGCCTCAGCGTCGGCCTCGATCGTGTCGCCGTGGGCGATGACCACCCGCGAGAATCTCCAGGCGAGGATCCGCTCGAGCGAGCGCGCCGCCGCCGGACGATCGGACCAGCCGATCTTGTACTCGGGCGCCGGCATCGGCTCGCGCCACAGGCGGAAGACCCCCATCCACAGCCAGCGCAGCGCCCTGCCGAGGCCGGGCTCGTCGCGCCTTATGTTCTCTAGGACATCCGTGAGGATCAGCGTCCCGCTCGCGCGGTGGAGGAAGGCGACCTCCCAGATCACCCGGTTGCCGCGGATGAGCACCTGGTCGAGCTCGTCGGCCCAGACGGGCGGCGCGCGGTCGCCGAGGAACCAGTCGATCGCCAGGCGCGGCTGCTTGCGCTCGACGCCGGGGCAGGCGTAGACCTCGGCGCCCGGGAAGGCGCGCCGCCAGGGCTCGACGTGGAGGTGGTGGAAATTCCCGGGGGCGACGAGGTAGGCGACCTCGCCGAGGGCCCGGAGCTCCTCGACCCGCCGCCGCCCCATGGGCCCGTCGACCGGCGCCGGCGAGTGGATCCACAGGCGGCCGTCGGCGAGGCGGACGACGGTCATCCGCGCGTAGTAGTCGATGCCCCCGAAGCGCATCGGGTAGCGCGCCAGCCAGATCGCGCCGTCGACGTAGGGCGTGAGCGGGGTGTCGAAGGGATCCGCCATGGCCGCGATTGTCACGCCCGCGCGGGCCTCCCCAGGTCGGCCGAGCGCGCATTGCCTGCGCCCGCGCGGCCCCGCGGCGGCGATCTCCTCCTGCGCTTGCGAGCCGCGCCCGCGCCCCCGTACCCTCGCGCCGCCCTATGGAGGAGAACGAGGAGCCCGCGGCGGACGCGAGGGCCGCGGAGGGGTCGTCGCCGACCGGCCTCAGCGCGGCCGAGGCTCAGCGCCGACTCGCGGAGCACGGGCGCAACGAGCTCGAGCGCGGCCGCGGCCGCCCGGCGTGGCGCCTCCTCGTCGATCAATTCCTGAGCCCGGTGATCGGCCTCCTCACCGCCGCCTGCGTGATCGCGGCGGTCCTCGGCGAGGTCGCCGACGCGATCGCGATCGCGGCGATCGTCGTCCTCATCGGCCTCATCGGGTTCTTCCAGGAGTACAGGGCGGAGCGCGCCCTCCTCGCCCTGCGCACGCTGACCGCCCCGCGGGCGCGGGTGCTCCGCGACGGTCACCTCGCGCTGGTCCCGGCCGCCGAGGTCGTCCCCGGCGACATCCTGTCCTTTGAGGCAGGTGACATCGTCGCCGCCGACGCCCGCGTGCTCGAGGCCCACGACCTGACGACCAACGAGGCGCCGCTGACCGGCGAGAGCCAGCCGGTGCGCAAGCAGGCCGAGCCCGTCGCCGCCGACGCGCCGCTCGCCGAGCGCTTCGATCGCGTGTTCATGGGCACGGCCGTCGTCGACGGGGCCGGCCTCGCGGAGGTCGTCGCCACCGGGATGGCGACCGAGTTCGGCAAGATCGCCGCCCTCCTCGCCGAGGCCAGCGAGGGCGACGACGAGACCCCGCTCGAGCGCCGCCTCGCCCAGGTCTCGCGGGTGCTGATCCTCATCTGCCTGGGGATCGTCGCCGTGATCGCGGCCATCGGCCTCCTCCGCGGCGACCCCTGGCTCGACGTCCTGATGATGGCGGTCTCGCTCGCCGTCGCCGCGGTCCCCGAGGGGCTGCCGGCGGTCGTCACCATCGCCCTGGCGATCGGCGTCCAGCGCATGGCCAAGCGCCGGGTGCTGATCCGCCGCCTCAAGGCGGTCGAGACCCTCGGCTGCGTCACCGTGATCTGCACCGACAAGACCGGGACGCTGACCGCCGGCGTCATGCAGGTGCGCGAGCTGTGGGGCGCCGACCAGGCCCGCCTCCTCGACGCCGCCGCCGCCTGCTGCGACGCCGACTACGACGCGGAGAAGGACGAGGGCGTCGGCGACCCGACCGAGGTCGCGATCCTCCGGGCCGCGGCCGCCCGCGGGATCCGCCGCCCGGAGCTCGAGGAGGCGCGGCCGCGCCTGCGCGAGCGCCCCTTCGACGCTGACCGTAAGCGCATGTCGATCGCCCGCGCCGACGGCCGCCTCTACGTCAAGGGCGCGGTCGAGTCGCTGCTGCCGCTCGCCGTCGGGGCCGACGTCGCGGCGATCGAGCGGGCCAACGACGACCTCGCCAGCCGCGGCCTCCGGGTCCTCGCCGTCGCCGTCCGCGACCTCCGCCCGGACGAGCGCTCAGACGACCCCGAGGCCGAGCCGCCGGCGGAGGCCGACCTCGAGCTCCTCGGCCTCATCGGCCTCGCCGACCCGCCGCGCCCCGAGGTGATCGACGCGATCGCCCGAGCCCACGCCGCCGGCATCGAGACCGTGATGATCACCGGCGACCACCCGCGCACGGCCCACGCGATCGCCCGCGAGCTCGGCCTCCTCGAGCGCCCGCTCGCCGGCGTCCACACGGACGACGCGGCGTCCGCGGACTCCGACGCCGACGCCGACGCGGAGGAGAACAAGAAGAAGGCGCCGCCGCTGGTCCACGCGCGCGCGACCCCGGCGGAGAAGATCGCGATCATCCGCGAGTGGCGCGACCGCGGGGCGATCGTCGCCATGACCGGCGACGGGATCAACGACGCGCCGGCGCTGCGCGAGGCCCACGTCGGCATCGCCATGGGCGAGACCGGCACCGAGGTCACGCGCGAGGCCGGCGACGTCGTTCTCACCGAGGACAACTTCGCCGACATCCTCGAGGGCGTCCGCGAGGGCCGCGGCGTCTTCGCCAACATCCGCAAGAGCCTCGTCTACCTCCTCGCCGGCAACACCGGCGAGCTCGGGGTGATGCTCAGCGCCTCGCTGCTCGGCCTGCCGATCCCCTTCCTGCCGCTGCAGATCCTGTGGATCAACCTCGCCACCGACGGCCTGCCGGCGCTCGCCCTCGTCATGGATCCGACCGATCCCGCGGTCATGGACGCGCCGCCCCGCGACCCCGCCGAGCCGATCCTCGGCCGCCGCGAGTGGCGGCAGATCGCCCTCATCGGCCTCCTCGACGGCGGCCTCGTCGTCGCCGCCTTCGCCTGGGCGCTCGGCCACCGCGACCTCGAGTCGGCGCGGGCCTTCGCCTTCTGCGTCCTCGTCCTCGGCGAGCTCTTCCGGGCCCTCGCCGCGCGCTCGCGGACGCGGACCTTCTGGGAGGTCGGCGTCCTCTCGAACCGCCGCCTCATCGCCGTGATCGTCGCGTCGCTGATCGTCCAGCTCGGCCTCCTCCACTGGCCGGTGAGCGCGAGCTTCTTCGGCTTCGGCCACCTCTCCAGCGCCGACACCCTCATCGCCCTCGGCCTCGCCCTCGTCCCGGTGAGCGTCCTCGAGATCCTCAAGCTCGTCGCCCGCAGGCTGCGCCCGCCCGCGGACGCAGGCGGCAGCGAGCCGCGCTAGCGACCCTCTGCGTCGCCCCGCGCGTGCGCACGAGACTTTCACCACGCGCCGCGGGCCGCCTCCTGCGACCCCCAGACGCCGCCTCGCGGGCGCCCGCCTTGTCGCCCCTGGCGCGCGCACGTATCCTCCGCCGCGATGTCGACACAGACGACCCACGCCAAGGTCCTGATCCTGGGCGCCGGCCCGGCCGGCTACACCGCGGCGGTCTACGCCGCCCGGGCCAACCTCGAGCCGCTCGTCCTCGCCGGCCCCGAGCCCGGCGGCCAGCTGACGACGACGACCGACGTCGAGAACTACCCGGGCTTCCCGACGGGCGTCACCGGCCCCGACCTCATGGAGGAGTTCCGCAAGCAGGCCGAGCGCTTCGGCACCCGCGTCGAGTACGACCTCGCCGTCGAGGTCGACCTCGCCAAGCGCCCCTTCCTCGTCAAGGGCGACATCGCCACCTACACCTGCGACGCGCTGATCATCGCCACCGGCGCGAGCGCGAAGTACCTCGGCCTGCCGAGCGAGCAGCGCCTGCGCAACCGGGGCGTCACCGCCTGCGCGACCTGTGACGGCCACTTCTACCGCGACCAGGACGTCGCCGTGGTCGGCGGCGGCGACACGGCGATGGAGGAGGCCACCTACCTCACCCGCATGTGCCGCTCGGTCCACCTGATCCACCGCCGCGACAGCTTCCGCGCGAGCAAGATCATGCAGGAGCGCGCCCTCGCCAACGACAAGATCACGGTCCACTGGAACCGCGAGGTCATCGAGGTGCTCGGCGAGGAGCAGGTCGAGGGCCTGCGCATGCGCGACACCCAGACCGGCGAGGAGACCGAGGTCCTCCCGGTCACCGGCTTCTTCCTGGCGATCGGCCACAAGCCGAACACCGACCCCTTCGAGAACCAGCTGCCGATGGACGACGCCGGCTACCTGAAGATCGCCCACCCCGGGAGCACGCAGACGGACGTCCCCGGGGTCTTCGTCGCGGGCGACTGCGCCGACAAGGTCTACCGCCAGGCGGTCACCGCCGCCGGCACCGGCTGCATGGCGGCGATCGACGCCGAGCGCTGGCTCGCCGAGCACGGCTAGCGAGCGGCGCCCCGACGCCAACAAGCCCCCGCGTGGCCTCGCCGCACGGGGGCTTCTCTTTGCTCTTTGGCCCGCTCCCCGTCCGCGACGCCCGCCCGCCGCGGCCGAAGAGCCCGAAAAGCACGAACTCAGCCGTCCATCACGCCGACGATGGCGGAGAGCACAAGCGCGCCCGCGCAGACGTCCGCACCGCGTCGCTGGTCTGCGACAGCGCCCCTGCGGTAGCCTCTTGCCGATGGGGACGGGTCGCGACGATCCACCGATCGGCGGCACGCCGGGCGATGACGACGACGACGCCGGACGCTCGCGCGCGGGCGTGCCGATCGTCGTGCTCTCGCGGCCGGTGTCGACGCCGACGCCGCTGCCGGCGATCTCTGAGGCGCGCATGGTCGACGCCCTCGGCCGGATCCCGCTCTTCAAGGGGCTGACGCCGCCGCAGCTCGCCCGCCTCGCCCGCATCGCCCGCGAGCGCCTCTACGGCTCGGGCGAGGTCATCTTCCGCGTCGGCGACCCGAGCATCGGCCTCTTCGTCGTCCTCGAGGGGACCGTCAAGATCACCCGCGACATCGCCGAGGTCGGCGAGGAGACCCTCGCGGTTCTCCGCACCGGCCAGCACTTCGGCGAGATGTCGCTGATCGACGACGCGACCACGCGCTCGGCGACGGCGATCGCCCACCACCGCGTCCGCGCCCTCCTCCTCCCGCGCCGCCACCTCCGCGACCTGATGTTCGTCGACCGCGAGCTCGCCCACGACCTCCTCTGGCGCTTCGTCCGGCTGCTCACCCGCCGCGTCCGCGAGACCAACGACCGCCTGTCGATGCTCTCGTCGTCGTCGAAGTTCTCCTGAGCCGTCCGCGCGCGGACGGGGGTCGTGTAGGTGCACGCTCCCCGCGCCGGTGATCGAGGGCCGAGGAATGCATGAACATCTCCGCGCGTCGAGGAGGGGAGTGTCTCGCGGACTCCCTCTCATCGGCCTCCTCGCCCCCGCGCTCCTCACCCTCGTCGCGGCCTGCGGCGCCCCCCCAGAGGACGCGCCGGCGCCAGAGCCCGCCGCCCTCCGCGAGCCCGCGTCCCCGCCTGCAGACGCGGCCCCGCCCGCCGAGACCTTCGCCGACCTCGCGGCGATCGACGCCCACCTCAGGACCTCGCCGCACAGCGTCGCGGGTCACCGCGCCCGCTTCCTCCACCACCTCGAGCGCGGCGACTATAGCGAGGCGCACCGCGCCCTCAACATCGGCCTCTACGTCCTGGCCCAGGCCGACGCGCTGCCGCCCGAGGCGACCTGGCTCGCCGCGCTCGACGACCACTACCCGCCGACGACGCGGGCGGCCGAGGGCGCCCGGCTGCTGGCGATGATCGACGACTACTACAGCCGTTCGCCGACGATCGACGGGCTCCTGGTCGACTACCTCGTCGCCGCCGGCAAGACCGACCAGCTGCGCGAGTATCTCGAGCTCCTGGCCGCCGAGAAGTACCCCGACGACCCGCGCTGGTCGGCCCGCCTCCGCGAGCTCCGCGACGCCGCACCCGCGGGTGACCGCGCGACGGACCCCAGATAGATCGAAGGCGCGGACCGCTCGGCCGCGCCTTTGACCTCAGTTCCTGCTCTTCGCTCGGAGGTCGTGGATCGACGATCGTCAGGTGGACCGCAGACCCGGGGTCTTCGCCGCGGAGGCCCGCGGCTGTGCCCTTGTGATCGCCGGCCGGCTCGCGACCGGCGATCGACGACCCCGATCAGTCCGCCAGGAAGCCGCCGGGGTTCGAGCCGGGGAAGGGCGAGGCGCTCCGCTCCGGCTCGCTGGCGACGACCGCACGCGGGCGCGGCGGCCAGGCGATCTCGTGCTTGATGATCCGGCGCTTGAGCGCGTGCCGAGTGATGCCCAGGAGGGCAGCGGCGTCGACGATCGTGCCGGCGGCGTTGAGGGCTTCGACGCAGAGCATC
>JAGQIT010000047.1 GCA_020431135.1 Myxococcales bacterium
CCGATCGACGCGGTCCCCGACGTCACCAGCGTCCAGGTCCAGGTGATCACCTCGGCGCCGGCGCTGTCGCCCGTCGAGATCGAGAAGTACGTGTCGATCCCCGTCGAGCGGGCGATGGCCGGGCTCCCCGACGTCGAGGAGATCCGCTCGGTGTCGAAGTACGGGCTCTCGGTGATCACGGTCGTCTTCGACGACGCCACCGACATCTACTTCGCCCGCCAGGTCGTCAACGAGCGCATGCCCGAGGCCCGCGCGGCGATCCCCGCGGGCTACGGCGATCCCGTGCTCGGCCCGATCTCGACCGGCCTCGGCGAGATCTACCAGTTCTACCTGCGCTCCGATCAGCACTCGATGATGGAGCTCGAGGAGCTCCTCACCTGGTACATCGGCCCGGCGCTGCGCACCGTCCCGGGCGTCGTCGAGGTCAACTCCTTCGGCGGCCTCAACCGCCAGTACCAGGTCGTCGTCGCCCCCGAGCGCCTCCACGCCCTCGGCATCGGCCTCGGCGAGGTCGCGGCCGCGGTCGAGGGCGCCAACAAGAGCGCCGGCGGCGGCTACATCGAGCACAACCAGGAGCTCTTCGTCATCGGCGCGGACGGCCTCGCGCGCAGCCGCGAGGACCTCGAGGCGGCGGTCGTCAAGACGACGCCGGAGGGCACGCCGATCACCGTCGGCGACCTCGGCGTGGTCGAGTTCGGCGGCAAGCTGCGGCGCGGCGCCGCGACGGTCGACGGCGAGGGCGAGGCGGTCGTCGGCGTCGCCCTGATGCTGATGGGCGCCAACTCGCGGACCGTCACCGCGGATCTCAAGCGCGAGCTCGCCGAGCTCACGCCGACGCTCCCCGCGGGCGTCGAGCTGATCCCCTTCTACGACCGCACGGTCCTCGTCGACCGGACGATCCACACGGTCGCGACCAACCTCCTCGAGGGCGCCGCGCTGGTGATCCTCGTCCTCCTCCTCCTCCTCGGCGATCTCCGGGCCGGCCTCGTCGTCGCCCTGACGATCCCGCTGTCGATGCTCTTCGCGATCATCGTCATGAACGCCGCCGGCCTCACCGGCAACCTGATGAGCCTCGGGGCGATCGACTTCGGCCTGATCGTCGACGGCGCGGTGATCGTCGTCGAGAACGCGAGCCGCCGCCTCGCCGCCGCCCGCCGCGAGCGCGGCCGCGCGCTGACGGACGGCGAGCGCGTCGAGACCATCGAGTCGGCGACCCTCGAGGTCCGCAAGGCGACGGTCTTCGGCGAGGCGATCGTCGCGATCGTCTACCTGCCGATCCTCGCGCTCACGGGGGTCGAGGGCAAGCTCTTCACGCCGATGGCGCTGACCGTCCTCCTCGCGCTCGGCGGCGCCTTCATCCTCTCGCTCACCCTCGTCCCGGTGCTCACCTCCTACCTCGTGCGCCCCGGCCCCGAGGAGGAGGAGACCTGGCTCCTGCGCGTGTCGCAGCGCCTCTACAGGCCGGCGCTGGCGGCCGCGCTGCGCTGGCGCGCGACGGCGATCGCCGCGACGCTCGTCGCCTTCGCCGGCGCCGCCGCGCTCTTCCCCCGCCTCGGCGCGGTCTTCGTCCCGCAGCTCGACGAGGGCGACCTCCTCGTCGAGGCCCGCCGCCTCCCCGGGACGGCGCTGTCGACCGTCATCGACACCAGCCTGCGGGTCCAACGCGCGCTCCTGCCGATCCCCGAGGTCACCGGCGCGGTGACGCGGATCGGCTCGCCGGTGCTCGCGATCGACTCGATGTCGATCGAGCAGTCGGACGTCTATGTCCAGCTCAGGCCGCCGGAGGAGTGGCGCGAGGGGATCATCAAGGACGACCTCGCCGCGGAGATCACGGCCCGCCTCGAGGAGGCGGTCCCGGAGGTCGTCGGCTCGATCTCGCAGCCGATCCAGATGCGGACCAACGAGCTCGTCGCCGGGATCCGCTCGGACGTCGGCGTCGTCTTCTACGGCCCCGACCTCGACACCCTGCGCGAGCTCGGCGACGCCGCGGTCGCCCGCCTCGGCGGCGTCCCCGGGATCGTCGATCTCCGGGCCGAGCAGATCGACGGCCTGCGCTACCTCAAGATCGAGCCCGACCGCGC
This sequence comes from Myxococcales bacterium, assembly GCA_020431135.1. Taxonomy (GTDB): domain Bacteria; phylum Myxococcota_A; class Polyangia; order Nannocystales; family Nannocystaceae; genus JADJRG01. The sequence goes on from JAGQIT010000047.1 coordinate 2,082, forward strand.
CCGCCTCGCCCGCTTCGGCCTCAGCGTCGCCGACCTCGCCCAGGCGACCGAGACCCTCGCCGTCGGCCACCCGGTCGGCGAGGTCCTCGAGGGCGACCGCCGCTTCGAGGTCGTGCTCAAGCTCGATCACCGCTACGACGGCGATCTCGGGGCGATCCGCGCGCTGCCGCTGCGGGCGAGCAGCGGCCAGCTCGTCCCCCTCGGCGACGTCGCCGAGGTCCGCTTCCAGACCGGCCCGGCGCTGGTCAACCGCGACAAGCAGTCGCGGCGGATCATCGTCGAGCTCAACGTCCGCGGCCGCGATCTCGTGTCGACCGTCGCCGACGCACAGGCGGCGCTCGCCGACCTCGAGCTGCCGCTCGGCTACCGCGTCGAGTACGGCGGCACCTTCGAGCACTACATCACCGCCAAGGATCGCCTGCTGATCGTCGTGCCGATCGCCCTGGCGCTGATCCTCTTCCTCCTGTGGACGGCGCTCGGCCGCGTCCGCGCGGCGCTGATCATCTTCCTCAACGTCCCCTTCGCGGTGATCGGCGGCGTCGTGATCCTCTGGCTGCGCGACCTCCCCTTCTCGATCTCCGCCGGGATCGGCTTCATCGCCCTCTTCGGCGTCGCCGTCCTCAACGGCCTCGTGATGGTCACCTTCTGCCAGCGGATCCAGCGCGATGAGGGGTCCTCGCCCGCCGACGCGATCCGGCGCGCGGCGGAGATCCGCCTGCGCCCGGTGCTGACCACCGCGCTGACCACCGCGCTCGGCTTCATCCCGATGGCGCTCTCGACCGCGCCCGGCAGCGAGGTCCAGCGCCCCCTCGCGTCCGTCGTCCTCGGCGGGCTCGTCTCCGCGAGCCTGCTGACGCTCCTGGTCCTACCGGCGGTCTACGCCGCGTTCGGCCCCGATGAGCGCCGGACCCCGGCCGCCTGAGCTGCAAAGCCGCGCGCCTGTCGTATAGTCGGGGCGCCCGAAGCCGGAGCTCCCCATGCGTATCGGAATTCTCTCCCGCGAACCTGAAAATTACAGCACACGCCGCCTCGTCGAGGCCGCGCAGAACCGCGGCCACAAGATCCGCGTCCTCGACACGCTGAAGTTCAACATCCTCGTCGAGCACGGGGCTCCGACGCTCACGTACCGCAACCGCGCGGCGCCCAAGCTCGACGCGATCATCCCGCGGATCGGCGCGTCGATCACCTTCTACGGCCTCGCCGTCGTCCGCCAGTTCGAGCAGATGGGGGTGTTCTCGCTCAACGGCTCGCACGCGATCGGCGTGTCGCGCGACAAGCTGCGGGCGAGCCAGATCTTCAGCCGCCACAGCGTCGGCATCCCGCCGACCGCCTTCGTCCGCGACCGCGACGGCGTCCTCCCGGCGATCGAGGCCGTCGGCGGCACCCCGGTGATCATCAAGCTCCTCGAGGGCACCCAGGGGATCGGCGTGATCCTGGCGGATACCGTCAAGATCGCCGAGGCGATCATCGAGACCCTGCAGAGCACCCGGCAAAACGTCCTCATCCAGAAGTTCGTCGCCGAGAGCCGCGGCCGTGACGTCCGCGCCTTCGTCATCGGCGACCGCGTCGTCGGCGCGATGCGGCGGACGGCCAAGGGCGACGAGTTCCGCTCAAACGTCCACCGCGGCGGCAGTACCCAGGCGCTCGAGCTCGACGAGACCTACGAGCGCACGGCGATCCACGCCGCCCAGATCATGGGCCTCAACGTCGCCGGCGTCGACATGCTCGAGGGCAAGGACGGCCCGCTGGTCATGGAGGTCAACTCGTCGCCGGGCCTCGAGGGGATCGAACACGCGACCCAGGTCGACATCGCCGGGGCGATCATCGAGTCGATGGAGGAGCGCGTCCACCTCCCGGAGGTCGACATCCGCCAGCGCCTGACCCTGGCCAAGGGCTACGGGATCGCCGACGTCCCGGTGCCGAAGGACTCGCCGCTCGCCGGCAAGACGATCGGCGAGCTCGATCTGCGCGACCGCGACGTCCTCGTCCTCAGCATCCAGCGCGGCGGCGTGGGGATCCCGAACCCCGGCGGCTCGGTGCGCCTCCTCGCCGGCGACGTCGCCCTGTGCTATGGGAAGCGGATGGTTCTCCGCAACCTGCTGCCGAAGCGGGAGCGCAGCGAAGCCCCCTCATGAACGCGCCAAAGCGAGCGGCCGAGCCGCTGACGATCGCCGAGCAGACCATCGCGCCCGGCACCCGGGTCAGCCTCGACCTCCCGCTCCCGCGCCTCTACACCCACGCGCCGGTGACGATGCCGGTCGTCATCCAGCACGGCCGCCGCGAGGGCCCGCGCCTCCTCGTCAGCGCGGCCATCCACGGCGACGAGCTCAACGGCATCGAGATCATCCGCCGCCTCCTCGGCCACTCGGCGCTCGAGCGCCTGCGCGGCACCCTGATCGCGGTCCCCTTCGTCAACGCCTACGGGGTCCTCAACCACTCGCGCTACCTGCCCGACCGCCGCGACCTCAACCGCTCGTTCCCGGGCAGCGAGCGCGGCTCGCTCGCGGCCCGCGTCGCCTACGTCTTCATGCACGAGGTCGTCGCCCGCTGCACCCACGGCGTCGACCTCCACACCGGCGCGCGCCACCGCTCCAACCTGCCGCAGGTCCGCGCCGACCTCAGCGATCCCGAGACCGCCCGCCTCGCCCGCGCCTTCGGCGTGCCCGTCCTCCTCAACGCCCGCGTCCGCGACGGCTCGCTGCGCGGCGCCGCGGCCGATCGCGGCCTGCCGATGCTCCTCTTCGAGGCCGGCGAGGCCCTGCGCTTCGACGAGTTCGCGATCCGCAGCGGCGTCCGCGGGGTGCTGTCGATGATGAGCGCCCTCGAGATGCTGCCGAAGCGCCGCCCCCGGCCGGCGCCAGAGCCCTTCATCGCCCGCGGCAGCCGCTGGATCCGCGCCTCGGAGAGCGGCGTCGTCCGCAGCGTTCTCCCCCTCGGCGCCCGCGTGGCCCCCGGCGACACGGTCGCCATCGTCGCCAGCCCGCTCGGCGAGAACGAGGTCGAGATCAAGGCCGACCGCGACGGCGTCGTCATCGGCCGGAGCACGATCCCGCTGGTCCACGCCGGCGAGGCGCTCGTCCACATCGCGACCTTCGAGGAGGGCGACGAGCTCGCCGAGCGCATCGAGGCCTTCCGCCGCGAGCACGCCCTCGACCTCGGCTACGAAGAGGCGCCCGACGGCTAGACCCTGTCCGGCCGGTCACGCCATACGCACTAGGAGGCCGTCCGGCGCGCAAAGCCTGCCCGCTGGGCGCCACCGCAGCGAGCGCGCGGACGCGCGGGCGTCGTAGTACGATCGCCCCGAAGCCGCCCCCGCCCCCCCCTGCCCATGCGACGCACCGTCCGAATCGTCCTCAAGGCGACCGTCGTCGTCGTCCTCCTGCTCCTCCTGACCCTCGCGATCGCCTGGATCCGCAGCGTGCCTGCGCCGCTCCCCGCGGGCAGCGAGAGCGCGGCGCGGCGCGCCCCTGGGGCGCACGCCGTCGGCAAGGTCGATCTCGAGTGGGTCGATCCCAGCCGCCCGACCGCCGCCAACGGCGACTTCGCCGGCGCCCCTGAGCGGCGCTTCGCGGTCACGCTCTGGTTCCCGCAGGCGGACGCCGCCGCCCACCCGCTCCTCGTCTACAGCCACGGCTTCATGTCGAACCGCCACGGCGGCAAGTACCTCGCCGAGCACCTCGCCAGCCGCGGCTACGTCGTCGTCGCCGCCGACTTCCCGCTGTCGAACGGCGACGCCCCCGGCGGGGCGAGCTTCGCCGACGTCGTCAACCAGCCCGCCGACGTCCGCTTCCTCATCGACCAGGCGCTCGCGCTCGAGGGCGACGCCCGCCCCTTCCCTGGCGAGCTCGACGCGGCGCGCGTCGGCGCCCTCGGCCTCAGCCTCGGCGGCCTGACCACGACCCTCGTCGCCGCCCACCCCGAGATGCGCGACCCTCGGATCAAGGCCGCCGTGTCGATCGCGGGCCCCGGCGACATCTTCGGCCGCGACTACTTCGCCGCGGCCCCGCCCTTCTTGATGATCGCCGGGACCGCCGACGAGATCGTCGACTACGACGAGAACGCCGCGCCGATCCCCGCGCGCCTGCGCGAGGGCGGCCTGCTGACGATCGCCGGGGCGACGCACGTCGGCTTCACCCACGTCGCCACCGGCTTCCTCCGCGTCTTCAGCAGCGCCGACGCCTTCATCTGCAGCCTGTCCAAGGACAACTTCGAGGCGCGGGTGCACCCCTTCGTCGGCCGCTTCGGCGGCCCCGAGCTCGGCCTCCTCGAGCCGCAGGAGTTCACCCCGGCCTGCACCAAGGAGCTCGCCGCGACGGTCACCCCGAGGCGCCAGCAGGACCTCACCGCGGTCGCCGTCCACGCCTTCTTCGCCAGCCGCTTCGACGCCGACGAGGGGGCTCGCGCCGACCACCGCCGCTTCCTCCGCGAGACGCTCCCCGCGGAGTTCGACGAGGTGAGCTTCACGCCGGCGGCGGGTCAGCCGTAGGAGGCTGTCCGAGCGTTCATCGGCCCGGGTGGTCCCGGCGAGACGCCGCGGCACCGGCCGTACCGCGCGTCGGCGTAGCCGACGACGCGGGTTGGCCGCTAGCTCCAGCGGATCTCGAACGTCGTCGAGCCGAGGTGACGGGCGCAGATCTCGACCGCGCAGGTCTGCGCCCGCGAGGCGTCGACGGCCGCCCGGAACCCTGATCCGAGGCTGCGAAGACCTGTCCGTGTGAACAGGCGTGGCGGGTGGAGGACGCGGAGCTGGGCGACGTGGTCGCCCTCCTCGAGGACCTCGAGGGAGGTCCCGCGGTGGAAGTTCCCCCAGCGCTTCGCGGCCTGGCGGAGCAGGCGCTCCGGCGAGACGAGCTGGAGGAGCGGCGCGTAGATCCGCGTCGAGAAGAGGCGGCGCTGGCAGGCGTACGCGACCTCGAGGTAGGCGTCGCGGCTGTCGTAGAACTCGTCGACGATCGCCTCGACGAGCGCCTGATGGTGGACCTCCGGGATCCACGACGAGATCGGCGGCGGCGCGGCGACGAGATCGGCGAGGGGCGCGGGGAGGCCGGCCGGCGCCCGCGGCAGGGCGGCCAGGAGCTCGCGGCAAAACCCCGCCTTGATCTGGCACTCGGGGAAGCTGTCGAGCCCGCGCGGCAGCGCGCCGACGTACTCCTCGAGCCGTCGGTGGCTGCTCCGCTCCGCGTCGACGCCCATCCTTTGATGGTAACGAATCTCGCCGAGGCGGGCCGGCGCAAGACCTCAGCCGGCGGCCGGCCCGTACCAGATCGGGCTCGTCCACGCCCGCTCCTGCACGGTGTCGGGGAGCGTCGGGTCGTCGCAGACCTCGGGGCGCTCGGCCTCGGGGAGCGCGAGGCAGTCGCGGGCGCTCCATCGGCAGGTCGGGTTCTCGAGGACACGCACGTAGTAGAACGCCCGCTGGCTCGGATCGAAGGCGGGGTCCTCCCAGACCGCGCAGAGCGAGTCGGCGCCGGCGCCCTGGGGCGCGCAGGTGTCGGGATCGACGCTCGCCCCGTTGTCGCCGCCGGCGACGTCGTAGATCTCCACGTGGCCAGCGCCGTCGTCGTCGAGCCAGCCCTTGATCACCTGCGCGCGCTGGAGCGGCGCCCCCGGGTTGTCGGCGACGCCGGGGTCACGCAGGGCCGAGACGACGAACGCGGGCGCGCCGGCGTCCGCCGGTCGCGGCGGCAGCGGTGCGCCCATCGGCACGCCCGCCGCGTCGCCGACCGCGACGAGATCCGCGCGGCCGCAGAGGTCCGCGGGGAGCTCCCAGCCGCCGAAGACGCGGACGGCGATCCGCGGCCCGCTGGTGCCGTAGGCCTCGCGTCGGCGCAGGGCGTCGAAGATCGCCTCGCGGCTCTTGTCCTCGGCCCAGACCGCGACGAGGCCGCCCGGGTTGTCGCGGGCCCCGGCCGGGCGGGCGCCGGTGAGGCGGGTGTAGGGGGTCCCGTCGCGGCTGCCGAAGTGGCCCTCGAAGTTGTCCTCGGCGACCGCGCCCGGCGTGCCGTTGTGGGTGTCGGTGCTGGCGATGACCCCGAGGAGGTAGGGGTTGACGCCGATCCGCGCCTCCTCGCGCAGGCCCTCGAGGAGCGCGCCGCGGAGGAAGTCGAGGCGCGAGATGCAGCCGCTGCCGGTCATCGCCCCCTGCCCCGTGCCGTCGCCGCAGTCGTCCAGCGGCGGCGCCCGCAGCTTCTCGAAGTCGCAGAATTCGTCGGTCGCGCCGAGGATCCCCGAGAGGCCGTTGACGCACTCCGAGTCGCCCTTGTGCTGGAAGATCTCGACGAGCGGCTCGAGGTCGGCGCGGAGGGCCGCGGCCGCGGCCTCGTCCTCGCCGTCCGGGTACTCGGGGAAGAAGAGCTGTCCGTTCGACCAGTTCGCGTTGTGGGGGATCGCCATCACCTCGCAGCCGTCGATGCCGTCGCGGCACTCGGCCTGGAGGCGGGTCCACAGGGCGTGCGGGGTCTTGGCGTCGAAGCGCGAGATCGGCAGCGCCGGAACCTGACTCGAGCGGAAGATGACGTTGCGGTGGAGGTTCGACATGTCGCGCGAGCCCGACCACTCGTAGGCGACGAAGGTCGTCAGCTCGCAGGCGCGGCTGCGGTCGTAGGCGGCCTCGGCGGCCTCCTGCACCCGCGTCCAGACCTCGCCGGCGATCGTCGGGCAGTCGAGCTTGCCGTCGCCGCACAGGCGGAGGTCGTGATCCGCGTCCTCGCCGTCGAGGCCGAAGCCGAAGCCGGCGAAGGCGGAGGGCGCGGCGTCGCGGAAGGCGACGCACTGGTCGCTCTCGTAGACCGCCGAGCCCGGCGTCGTGCAGCCCTCGACCTCGGCGAGGTACTCGGAGTGGTCGGTGACCGCGACGAAGTCG
>JAGQIT010000628.1:0-5652 GCA_020431135.1 Myxococcales bacterium
TCAACTGCGGCGTCGGGATGATCCTCTACGTCGATCGCGACGCCGCCGACGCGGTCGCGGCGGACCTCCGCGGCCGCGGCGAGACCGTGTTTCGCGTCGGCGAGGTCGTCCCGCGCAGCGACCTCGCCGAGCCCGCAGAGCAGGTCGAGATCATCGCCGGCGGTCTCTTCTCGGCCGCGCCCTAGCCTCCTCTAGAGAAGGATCCACGGAGCCCGCGTCGTGGTCTCGACCTCGAACTTCTACGACCTGATCGTCCTCGGCTCGGACCTCGCCGGGCTCGCCGCGGCCGCGCTCGTCGCCCGCCGGGGCAAGCGGGTGCTCGTGATCCCGCTGGCGCCGATCGACGGGGTCGACACCGGCGCGCCGGAGCCGGTGGTCGCCGAGCCGGCGCCGATCGTCTACGGCGAGTCGCCGCCGATCCGCCGGGTCTTCGACGAGCTCGGCGTCTGGCAGCAGGTCCGCCGCGAGCGCGCGCCGATCCGCGGCCGCCTCCACCTCGCCCTGCCCGACCACCACCTCGATCTCAGCGGCGGCCTCGCCAACCTCCGCGCCGAGCTCGACCGCGAGTGGCCGAGCGCCCGCGGGATCCAGGCGTGGTCGGAGCACCAGCGCCTCAGCAGCGGCTGCCACGAGCTGTGGGAGGAGATCCTCGCCAGCGATCTCGCGGTCTCGAGCGACGGCTTCTTCGACCGCCGGGCCCTCGCCAAGATCGCCGCTCAGCTCCCGGGCTACGACCTCGACGACATGCCGCCGCTGCCCGCGGAGCACCCGCTGCGGGTTCTCGGGCGCGTGATGCTGCCGTGGCTGTCGAGCCTCGCCCCGGCCCAGCTCGGGCCCGCGGCGGCGCTGCGCCTCGCGGCCAATTGGGACGCCGGACCCGAGGACTTCGCCGGCGGCATGCCGCGCCTGCGCGGCTTCCTCCTCGACCGCCTCGTCACCCACGCCGGCGAGGTCAAGCCGTCGCTGCGCGTCGCCGAGATCCTCGTCCACCGCGGGCGCGTCAGCGGCGTCGCCTTCTTCGGCAAGCGCGACGCCTACGGCTGCGAGAACATGATCCTCGCCGACGATCCGGCCTACCTGCTCCACGACGTCCTGCCGACGAGCGGCCTCGGCGGGGTCTTTGGCCTCTCGCCGGCCGAGGTCGAGCCGGTCGCCACGCGCTACGTCCTCCACCTCGACATCGACGCCTCGGGGGTCTCCCCGGCGCTCGACGGCATCGTCGTCCACCTCGGCGAGACGACGGGCTGGACCGGGCGCCACGGGATCGGCACGACCTACCTGCGGATCGACCCGACCGTCGTCGACGACGCCCGCCGCCTCGTCCTCACGCGGATCATCGATCCCCGCGAGCGCCTCGAGGAGCTGCGCGAGCGCCTCCTCGTCGAGCTCGACATCGCCGGCGTTCTCCCCTTCGTCGGCCCCCACATCAACTGGAGCTACTCGCCGCACGACGGCCGCGGCGCCCTCGATCGCCACGGCCGCGAGATCGGCGAGCGCGCCCCCGACCTGCGGCCGACGCCGATGGAGGCGATCGTCGCCAGGCGCGGCGCCGAGCCGGTCCTCGGCGTCGGCATCTATCCGCACCCGACGGAGCTGCGCAACCTCTACCACGCGTCGCGGCTCAACCTCCCCGGGCTCGGGCTCGAGGGCGAGCTCGCCACGGCCCTCGCGGTCGCCGGGTCGATCGCCTCGCCCGGGCGCAGCCGCGGCCGCCCGCGCCTCTTCGGCCGCTAGTCTTGGTTCGAGCGCCTCGCGCGGCGTGCTGAGCGGGCGTGGTGCACTGTCGGCGACCTCTCGTGGACGCTCGAGGCTCCGTGCTTCGGCGCGCTGTGACAGCGAGGCTCGGCGAGCACCGACGGCAGCTTGCTCCGCCTCCAGCCGACGAAGCCGGCACGATCGTCCTGAGTTCGCCGTGGATAGTCCGGCGCTCGGCCGCCGCGAAGAGGCCCGCTAGGCCGACGCTCCAACATTGCCGACCCCGGCAACCGCAGCCGCCGACTCCGGCCGCTCCGCGGCCGCGATCCCCTCGCGCTGGAGGATCGTCACCCCGCCGTTTCGCCAGCGCCGCAGCTCGATCTCGGCCGGCAGCCGCGTCTCCGGATCGCGGCGGACCACCAGGTGCGAGCCGTCGAGCCAGCAGCCGCTGTTGCCGTAGACGACCCCGTCATAGATGTCGATCGAGCCGCGGTGGCTGTGGCCCATCAGGACCAGCGGCACGTCCGTGAGGCGGCCGACGTCGACCGCGACCCCGCGCATGTCCTCGGCGATCGCCCGCTTGCCGCGGCGGCGCAGGATGCCGCGGATCGCCAGCGCCGCCAGGACGACGCCGACGAGCCCGCCGATCAGCCGCGTCGCCCCGATGAGCGGACCGACGAGGATCCCGAGGCCGACCACGAAGAAGAGGGTCAGGAGGACGTCGAGCGCGGTCACCGAGAGGACGCCGCCGACCGTCGCCGAGCTCGGCGGCGGGGCCATCTCCTGGAGCGCCGTCAGGGTGCTCATCTGCAGGCCCGCGTTAGCGGCGATCCGCTCGAGGCGCTCCTCGTGCGTCGCCCTCCCCTGGCGATCGACCCGACCGCCGCGCAGCAGCCACAGCCCGAGCACCCGGCCGACCGTCCGCAGATAGAGGAGCACCACCAAGAGGACGAAGCGGAGGCCGCGGGCGAACATCCAGCGGACGTAGTCCATGCCCGAGTAGCGATCCGGCGCGTCGTAGTCGATCTCCGGCATCAGGTTGGCGAACGAGCGCGTGGCGACCTCCGCGACGCTCTGGACCAAGCGGCCCTCGCGGGTCGGCGAGAGGTGGTCCGTCGTCGCGCAGGCGGCGTCGAAGAGGTGGCCGTGCTCGATCCAGACCCCGCCCTGCTCGTGCAGGAACCACGAGACGAAGTGGACCCGGCCGGGGAGGACGTCGCCGATGCGGAAGGTGCCGGTCGCGGAGGGGGCCTCGCCGCCCGCGGCCGCCATGCCGCCCTCGAGGCGCCCCTGGATCGCCGCCCGCACCCCCGGGTAGAGGAGCTCGGCGTCGTGGTTGCCGGTGACGAAGACGACCGTGTTGCCGGCCTCGAGGAAGCGGATGAGCGCGTCCTCGACCCCCGGGTAGGCGTCGAAGGCCGCGTGCAGGCGGTCGACCGCGAGGGCCTCGCCGCCGCGCGCGTCTTTGCCCGCGAGCTCGATGTTCCAGAAGTCGATGAAGTCGCCGTTGATGATCAGCTGCCACGGCCCCTGACCGGCGTAGTGGTCGAGGAAGCGCGGCAAGACCTCGTCGATCCGCGCGGCCAGGTGGACGTACTCGCCGCGCATCCGCGGCTTGAGGTGTGAGCCGAGGTGGAGGTCCGAGATGAGCAGCATGTCCCGGGGGAGACCGGGCTCACGATCGCCGACCCCCGACGCCGGCGGGGCGGACCCGCCGAGCCCCGCCCCGGGCCCGGCGCTGCGATTTGCCGTGGATGGTCGCACGCGAGCCTATGGTATAGCCTGCAAACGCCCGGACGCCGCTGCTGTGAGGACGCAGGGGCCCTCGCGCCGGGCCGCGACCACCATGAAACAGCTCGCCTTCATCGCCGTCTTCGCCTTCGCCTGCGGCCTGTTCTTCTACAACCTGATGCACTTCGCCAAGATCGCCATGCTCGGGCGCGAGGCGGGGCTCAAGGAGACGACGGGCGAGCGGATCAATTCGCTCCTCAAGTTCTTCTTCGGCCAGCGCAAGGTGATGGAGGAGAAGCGGAGCTACCACCACCTGCTGATCTACTGGGGCTTCCTCGTCCTCACGATCGCCAGCGTCGACATGTTCATGACGGGCCTCCTCGGCGCGTGGTTCGACCTCGGCGTGGTCCTCGGCGACACCCTCTACTACTGGGTGAAGTACGTCATCGACGTCGCCAACCTGATCGTCCTCGGCGCGATCACCTACGCGATGGTCCGCCGGATCTTCATCCGCCCGAACTTCGTCCCGCTCAACCTCGACGCGATGCTGATCCTCGGGGCGATCATGCTCCTGGTGATCAGCCACTTCGGCCACCACGCCGCGCACATGTCGGCGGTCGGCAGCTACCTCGGCTCGAACCCGGTCTCCGCGGTCTTCGGCAAGCTCCTCGGCCTCCACAACGGCGCCGCCCCCTTCGTCAACCACGTCGACCCCGAGACCGGCCACGTCATCGCCGAGGTCTTCTGGTGGGTCCACGTCGGCATCCTCCTCGCCTTCCTCAACTACCTCCCGTTCTCGAAGCACATCCACGTCCTCGGCTCGGGCCCGAACATCTTCTTCCGCATCCGCGACCGCGGCCGCCGCTCGGCGATCCCCAAGGCCAAGCTCTTCGACGGCGACTCCGACGATCCGGACGCCGAGCCCCTCTTCGACAACTGGGGCGTCGGCAACATCGAGCACTTCACCTGGAAGAGCCTCCTCGACAACTACTCGTGCACCGAGTGCGCGCGCTGCACCTCGTACTGCCCGGCCTTCGCCACCGAGAAGCCGCTGTCACCGATGCACCTCATCCACGACCTCAAGGACGAGATGAAGGAGCGCGGCAAGCTCCTCCTCAAGCTCCAGAAGGCCGGCGGCAGCACCGACGAGGAGGCTGAGCTCCCCGAGGGCGCCGACAAGGACCTCATCGAGAAGATCCGCGGCGAGCTCTCCGCGATGCCCGACCTCGTCGGCGGCCGCGTCAAGGACGAGACCCTGTGGGCGTGCACGACCTGCGGCGCCTGCCAGGAGGTCTGCCCGGTCTTCATCGACCACCCGCTGAAGATCATCCAGATGCGCCAGCACATCGTCCTCAACGACGAGACCGGCCGCACCCCGGGCGAGGTCACCCGCCTCATCTCCAACGTCTCGGGCGCCGGCAACCCCTGGAGCCTGTCGAACAACGACCGAATGAAGTGGGCTGAGGGCCTCGACGTCCCGCTCATCGACGACAACCCCGACGCCGAGTACCTCCTCTTCGTCGGCTGCGCCGGCGCCTTCGACGACAACGCCAAGAAGACGACGCGCGCGCTGGTCAAGGTGCTCAAGGCCGCCGGGGTCTCCTTCGCCGTCCTCGGCAAGGGCGAGAAGTGCACGGGCGACCCGATCCGCCGGGTCGGCGCCGAGATGGACTTCCAGATGCTCGCCCAGGAGAACGTCGACATGTTCAACGAGGCGCAGGTCAAGAAGGTCATCGCCTCCTGCCCGCACTGCTTCAACACGATCAAGAACGAGTACCCGCAGTTCGGCGGCGAGTACGAGGTCATCCACCACAGCCAGCTGATCGCCCACCTCCTGAGCGCCGGCAAGCTCAAGGTCGACGGCCCCCTGGCCAAGAACATCACCTACCACGACTCCTGCTACATCGGCCGCTGGAACGAGGTCTACGACGCGCCCCGCGACGCGATCAAGGCCGCCATCCGCGGCAAGGGCTCGTACCGCGAGCTCGACCGCAACCGCGAGCACGGCTTCTGCTGCGGCGCCGGCGGCGGTCGCATGTGGATGGAGGAGGAGCCCGAGAAGCGGGTCAACATCAACCGGACCAAGGAGATCGCCGAGTCCGGGGTCGACGCCGTCGCCGTCGCCTGCCCCTTCTGCAACACGATGGTCTCCGACGGCCTCAAGGCGCTCGGCAAGGAGGAGGCGATCGAGGTCATGGACATCGCCCAGGTTCTCGCCGCGACGCT
>JAGQIT010000628.1:5712-11466 GCA_020431135.1 Myxococcales bacterium
TCCAGCAGACGATCGAGGCCAAGCTCGCGCGCGGCCTCGGGCCCGCCCACCTCGAGGTCATCAACCAGAGCCACATGCACAGCGGGCCCGGCAGCGAGACCCACTTCAAGGTGGTCATCGTCGCCGACGCCTTCGCCGACATGCGCCTCGTCGCCCGCCACCGCGAGGTCCACAAGCTCCTCGCAGACGAGCTCAAGGCGGGCGTCCACGCCCTGTCGATCGAGGCCCTGACCCCTGCGCAGTGGGAGGCCCGCGGCCACGCGATCCGCCCCTCCCCGCCCTGCCTCGGCGGATCGAAGGCCGACGCCTAGCCGAGCTCCCCCGCGCTCGGCGAGCGCATCGCCCATCCCCTCCCGACGAGGCGCATCAACTATGCGCCTCGCGTAGGCGCGCTGAGCTAGCTCGGCGCGTCGGGCCTGAGCCCCCTCACCGAGCGCGCTCAGGCCTCGTCGAAGCGCGCCGCCCAGGCGTCGACGGTGCCAAAGGCGGCGAGCGCCGCCTTGATCATCGCGTAGGCGTCGGTGACGGGCTCGACGCCGAGCGCGGCGATCGCCTCGACATAGGCAGCGTGGTCTTCGTGCTCCTCCGCCGTCTCCGCGATCGCCTGGGCCGTCCGCTTCTTCCACCCCGCCCCGCGCGAGCGCTGGGCCGCCTTGATCGCGTCGTAGATCGTCCCCGTGTACATCGTCAGCAGCGCGAGGAGCTCCGCCGCGGAGCGGGCGATCGGCGCCATCGGCTCGCCCTCGGAGTCGAGCCACACCGCCGGCGCCTCGGACCACGCCATCCCGAGCTCGGGCCGCCACAGCGCGATCGTCGATCCCGAGCCGTGCATGCCGATCGCGCGGAAGTGTCCGTCCGGGACCTGGCGGCCGAGGAGCGCCTCGAGATCGAGGTCGTCGTCGTCGACCGGCTCGAAGTCGTTGAAGTCACCGTCGAACTCCGCGAGGAGGTCGAGCATCGCCTCGGTCTTGTCGCGCGTGCGGGCCATCGCCGGACGCTACCACGCAGGCCCCGCCGCCGGCGATCCATGAACAGCGTCGCCGGGCGGTGAAACGACGTCTGTCTCGGGAGACAGCGTCGGGGGAGCTGCTGGCCGTTCGCGGCGCGAGCCGAGCGATGACGACGGTACCGCCGGACGGGTGCCCGCCCACGTCACCATCGCGCGCCGTCCTCATCGACGGCTGTTCGAGGACTCGCCGCTCTCACGCGGCCTCGCGGCCTCGCGCGGCTCGCCGATGCCCGCGCGAGAGCACGCCGAACGCTGAATCCTCCGAGCCGCAGACCGCCGCGAGCCGAGCCGACCGCGCGCGTCGACCTGCTCGTTCGGGCGGTCTCCTAGAACGCCGCCGCTTTGCCGCCGTCGCGGGCGATGTCTGCGACGGCGCGGAAGCCCCTGGTCTCGGGATCGACCTCGATGCAGTTGGCGTGGCCGATCGTCCGCCACACCCAGCCGCCGCTGCCGAGCACCTTGATCTCGTGGCCGCGCGCGCGCAGGCCGTCGAGGAGCGCCTCGCCGGCCTCGGGCTCGGCGAGGATGCGATCCGGGAGCCACTGGTGGTGGAGGCGCGGGGCCTTCACCGCGGCGTCGACGGTCTGGCCGTAGTCGATCATCGCCCGGAGGACCTGCGTCACCGTCGTCGTGATCGTCGAGCCGCCGGGGCTGCCGACCACGGCACGCAGCTCGCCGTCCTTGGCGACGATCGTCGGCGTCATCGACGAGAGCATGCGCTTGCCGGGCTCGATGCGGTTGTTCTCGCCCTGGACGAGGCCGTAGGCGTTGGCCGTCCCCGGCTTGACCGCGAAGTCGTCCATCTCGTTGTTGAGGAGGATCCCCGTGCCCGGGACCACCGCCTTCGCGCCGAAGGAGGTGTTGAGCGTGTAGGTGTTGGCGACCGCGTTGCCGGCGGCGTCGACCACCGAGAAGTGGGTGGTCTCCATCGACTCGGCCGGCGCTGGGAGCCCGGCGCCGATCTCCGACGACGGCGTCGCGCGCTGGAGATCGACGTCGGCGAGGCGCTCCTTGAGGTAGTCGTGGTCGAGGAGGCGGGCCATCGGGATCGCGACGAAGTCGGGATCGCCGAGGAGCGCGTTGCGATCGGCGTAGGCCCGGCGCGCGGCCTCGACGTAGAGATGGACGGCGTCGACGCTCTGCCAGGGGTACTGCTTGATGTCGAGGATCTCGCTGGCCGCGAGGAGCTGGCGGAGGACGACCCCCCCGGCCGACGGCGGCGGCATGGCGATGATCTCGTGGCCGCGGTACGTGAACGTGATCGGCTCGCGGACGACGGCGCGGTAGTCAGCGAGATCCTCCACAGTCCAGATCCCCCCGAGATCGCGCACCCCCGCGGCGAGCTTCTCGGCGAAGGGTCCGCTGTAGAAGGCCTTGGGATCGCCGGCGACGACCTCGAGGCTCTTGGCGAGATCGGGCTGCGTCCAGCGCTCCCCCTCGAGGAAGAGCGCCCCGTCCGGCTTGCGGTAGTGGTCCGCGCTCGCCGTGTAGCCGAGCTTGTCCATCTTCTCGACCGCGCTTTGCAGGTCCTCGACGTGGAACGAGTCGAGGGCGTGGCCCTCGGCCGCCAGCGCGATCGACGGGGCGACGAGCTCGCTCCAGGGCAGGCTCCCGTGGAGCTCGTGGGCGAGCGCGAGGCCGGCGACGGTCCCCGGGATCCCGGCCGCGAGGGCGCCGTCGAGGCTGCCGCGGGTCACCTCCCCCTTGGCGTCGAGGTACATGTCGCGGTGGGCCGCCTTGGGCGCGCGCTCGCGGTAGTCGATCGCCAGCGAGGTGCCGTCGGCGAGGCGGATCACCATGAAGCCACCGCCGCCGAGGTTGCCCGCCGACGGGTGGGTGACGGCGAGGGCGAAGCCGACGGCGACCGCAGCGTCGATCGCGTTGCCGCCGCGCTTGAGGATCGCTACGCCGATGTCGCTGGCGTTGGCCTCGGCGCTGGCGACCGCGCCGTTCGCACCCACGGCCGTCGCGGGATCTCCCAGATCGTGCGCCGGCACACCGCGGATCGGGATCGTCTTCTCGGCGGTCGGCGCCTGCGGCTCGCCCGCGGGCTGCGCTTCGAGCTCGGTCGGCGTCGCCTTGCAGGCGAGGACGAAGGCGGCGGCGATCCACAGGCCGACCGCGCGACCGCGGCGGCGCCTCGGCGGGATCCCCACCGCTGATCGACCGTGAGATCTGAGGGGCGTTGCGCGCATCGCAGCGAGCCTACACCGCCCCTCGAACGCTCGGCCAACATGTGGACGTTTGGTCCCCTAGATGGGCCTACTCTGCAGCGCAGGCCATTTTTCAAAAAAACGAAAATCGTTCTTGACAGGTCTCCGACCCTGCCGCAATCTCTCCCACCACTTGGGGCTCGGAACCGCAGCCCAGCCCGCTCGGGGATCGTCTAACGGTAGGACTGCAGATTCTGGTTCTGCCTATCAAGGTTCGAATCCTTGTCCCCGAAACCATCCTCCGCTAAAGTGCACAACATACATCCAACGTATGGCCCCATGGTCTAGCGGTTAGGACGTTGGCCTCTCACGCCGAAATCCCGGGTTCAATTCCCGGTGGGGTCATGCAGAGCCCCCTCGACTTGTCGAGGGGGCTCTTTTTTTGTCTCGCGCTCGGACCGCCGCCCTCGTTCTCGCAGTAGCTGACCGCGGGGTCGTGCTCCGGCGACGTGGCCTCGGAGCAGCGCCTCGCGCGGATGCCGTTCGAGCGCGGCAAGGAGATCCGAGACCGACGACAAGCGGCGCCTCGATCTCCCGCTGCCCGGGCGAGCCTGGCCTCCCGATGGACACGGAGGAGATCCGCCGGGACACCGATCTCTCGACCCTCTGCGCGCACCGCGATCGACGAGCTAGATGAAGAGGAGATCGCCACCTCCACATCAACACCACGACGCGGCGGGATCGCGCGTCATCGCCAGCCCCCCTCTCGCCGCGCAACTTCAAGCGCTCCCGCGGGCTCCGAGGGGCGCTCGCTGCCCGCGGCAGGAGCCGCGTGCGCACAGCGCTCCCCCGGACTGCAAGGCACGTCTCGACGCGTGAGCGCGGCTCCGTCACTACGGAGCCGCGACCTCGCACCACCCAAGAAAGGTCGAGCCGCAGCATCCGCCCTTCACGGATGCTGCGGCCACGAGATGCTCGCTACAGGGGTGCGGAGGAACCGGGGTCCCACGACTGGCCCACCCGATACGATGTCACCCGGATCGGGGCGCGCGGGCCAACGGGGGGTCACCCCGCCATGCACGTCCTTTTAGACACCGGACCAGGCCCAGGTTACGATTCAAAGAACAGTCTTTTTCGGGGCATTTTCGCGCGCACGCCCTCGATCTGATACTCTCCGACCGGAGCGCGCAGAGGCATGCGATTGGCGGGCGAACGGCGGACGGGCACGGAGGAGCGAGCAGAGGTCGCCGGCGACGAGTCCCTCAGCGGGGGTGACATCGGCGTCGACAGCGACGAGCTCCCCTTCGTCTTCACAGCCGCCAAGCGTTGGTCGCCGCTGGTGATCTCCTTCCCGCACGTCGGCCTGCGCTGGCCGGAGAGCTTCCGTCGCCCAGCCCCGCAGGTCCACTTCGGGCGCAACGCCGACTACGAGGTCCACCGCCTCTACCCGAGCGCCGAGGGCTCCGGCGCGGCGACGATCCAGGCGATCTACAGCCGCCTCCTCGTCGATCTCAACCGCGCCCCCGACGACGTCAGCCCCGAGCTCGTGCCCGATCACCCCGCGCCCCGCCCGCGCCCCGGCACCGGCGGCCCCGGGACCCTCGGACGGATCCCCAACCGCGGCGTTCTCTGGGACACGGCGGTCGGAAACATCCCGATCCTCAGCGCCCCGGTCGCCTACGCCGAGCTCGGCCAGCGCCTCCACAGCTACTATCACCCCTACTACCGCGCGATCCGCCGCCTCCTCGAGCGCCGCCGCGAGCGCTTCGGCTACGCGATCCTCCTCGAGGCCCACAGCATGCCGAGCTCGGTCCCGGGCGACATCATCCTCGGGACCCTCGAGGGCGGCGCATGCGACCCGTCGATCGAGCGGATCGCGCTTGACGCGCTGCGCACAGCCGACCCGCGGACCGGCCGCGGGCTCGACGTCCGGCTCAACAATCCGTACCGCGGCGGCCATCTCGTGCGCAGCTTCGGTAGACCGGAGCGCGGCCTCCATGCGTTGCAGGTCGAGGTGAACCGGGCCCTCTACATGGATGAGACCAACCTACAGGTGTGGGCCCCATCCGCAAGCGCAGCGGGGAGCGAGCGATCGCGTGCGCGCTTGCTCACACACCGACGCCGCCGCCTCGACCTCCTCCTCGCGCGCCTCGACGTTCTCATCAACGCGCTCGCCGCAACTTCGCTCGACATGCGAGCGTTCGAGGTCGCCAACAGTCCGCTATCATCCCCACTCACCGAGGCGTCGGCGACCGCGTCGTCACCTCCGCCTGCGACCGTGTCGCAACGCGCCGACTCCCTTGTACAGCCCCGCGCCGCAGGGCTAAAATCCCGCTAGATCACACTCGGCCCCCGAACCAAAGGAACCGTGGCAGTGAGCAATCAACGCGAAAACGCCGATGCGTTCGACGATCTGCTTGGGCAGCTGGTCGACGAGCTTGCGATGACTCCGACGATGGAGCCGGAGCCCGAGCCCGAGCCCGAGCCCGAGCCTGAGCCCGAGCCCGAGCCCGAGACGAAGCCGAAGACCCCGGTGACGCCCAAGGTCAAGAAGCCGAAGCCGGAGACCCCGGCGGCGCCCAAGGGCGAACC
>JAGQIT010000629.1:0-5005 GCA_020431135.1 Myxococcales bacterium
TCGCCGTGGCGATCCTCGCCGACCTCCAGGGCCCGAAGATCCGCGTCGGCAAGATCCCCGAGCCGGGGATCGAGCTCGTCGCCGGCGAGACCCTGATCCTCACCGTCGACCAGAGCGCCGAGTGCGGCCCGGGGCGCGTGTCGATCGACTACCCCAAGCTCGCCGAGGAGGCCTCGCCAGGCGACCGGATCCTCATGGACGACGGCAACCTCGAGGTCCGCGTCGCGTCGATCGAGGGCGACGACATCCACTGCACCGTGGTCTTCGGCGGCACCCTCAAGGCGCGCAAGGGCGTCAACCTCCCGGGGGTCAAGCTCACCGTCTCGGCGATGTCCGCCAAGGACCGCGACGACCTCGCCTTCGCCATCGACCTCGGCGTCGACGCGGTCGCCCTCTCCTTCGTCCGCTCGGCGGCGGATGTCCTCGAGGCCCGGTCGCTGATGGAGGAGCTCGGCCGCGTCGTGCCGATCATCGCCAAGATCGAGAAGCCGGAGGCGATCGCCAACCTCAGCGAGATCATCAACGTGTCGAACGGGATCATGGTCGCCCGCGGCGACCTCGGCGTCGAGATCGGCCCCGAGGAGGTCCCGCTGATCCAGAAGCAGGCGATCGAGGCGGCCAACAACGCCGGCAAGCTGGTGATCACCGCCACGCAGATGCTCGACTCGATGATCCGCAACCCGCGGCCGACCCGCGCCGAGGCCTCGGACGTCGCCAACGCGGTCCTCGACGGCAGCGACGCGGTGATGCTCTCCGGCGAGACGGCGACCGGGGCGTACCCCGCGCACGCGGTGCGGACGATGGACAAGATCATCCGCTCGACCGAGCGCGCCGAGGAGTACTGGCGCGACCCGGTGGAGGACCTCGAGCTCGGGCACACGACCAACTCGATCGCCCGGGCCGCGGTCGCCTGCTCGAAGAGCCTGCGCGAAACCCGCGCGATCATCACCTACACGGGCAGCGGCGGGATCGCCCGCCTGGTCTCGGACTACCGCCCGCGGGTGCCGATCTTCGCGTTCACGCCGAACGCCGCGACCTTCCAGTCCCTGGCCCTCTACTGGGGGGTGACGCCGATCCTCTTCCACCCGTCGAGCCCCGACGGGCACTCGATCTTCATCGATCTCGACAAGGTGATCCTCCGGCGCAACCTCCTGCGCCCGGGGGACCGCGTGGTGATCACCTTCGGCTTCCCGATCAAGGCCCACAAGTCTGTGAACTTGCTCAAGCTCCACGAGGTCGGAGAGAGCTTGCCCTCCCGCCCGACATCGTGATAACTACCCTGCCCCGAGCCGGAAAGGCCACGCACCCGCGAAGGTGGTGGAATTGGTAGACACGCTAGACTAAGGATCTAGTGGCGCAAGCTGTGAGGGTTCGAGTCCCTCCCTTCGCAAGACAAACTGAGGAATCCAAGGGGCGCCCCCGCGAGGGGACGCCCCTTCCTCTTTTTCGGGCCCGGCTCCTGGCGGAGCGCCGCCCGCCGGGTCCAGACCCGAGCCGCCGAAAAGGACCGTGAGAGGCGCTGAGAGCGCTGGCTCGGGGAGCGGCCGGCCCGCGGTCCGGCCCCGCCGCCCGGCCTGAGGCCGCCCCCTGGCCGCCGCCCGGCCGCGGGTCCATCGGCTATCATCCGCAGCCGGTGGGGAGCGCCAGCCAATCGGCGACCCCGAGGCCGAGCCCCGCGCAAGCCTCGACGGTCGCCACCTTCTACGCCGTCCTCTTCTTGATCGGCTTCTTCTGGCACGGCGCCGCCCAGGAGACCAACGACGTCTGGCGCCTCGACCCCGACCAGGGGCTCGTCACCCTGCTGTGGACGCCGCTGCTCGGGGTCGCCTTCGGCCTCGGCGTCGTCCGCAGCTTCCGCGCCCTCGAGGGGCGGATGAGCTGGCTGCCGGCGCTCCACCGCGAATTCCGCGATCTCCTCGGGCGCCCGCCGATCGGCGACGTCGTCATCCTCGCCCTCGCCTCGTCGATCGGCGAGGAGGTGCTCTTCCGCGGGGCGATGCTCGACGCCTGGGGCCCGTGGATCTCGTCGCTGGTCTTCGCCGCCCTCCACGTCGGCCCGAAGCGCGAGCTGTGGCCGTGGACCCTGAGCTCGCTGCTCCTCGGGCTGTGCCTGGCCGGCCTGACCCTGATCACGGGCAACCTCGGGGCGGCGATCGCCGCTCACTTCGTGATCAACCTCCTAAACCTCTACTACATCACGCGGACCCCGCCCCGGATCGGCCTCGGCGGCGGCCTCGGTCGGCGCGAGAACCCCGCGGCGCCGGCGACCTAGGGGGTCGATCGGCTCTCGGTTCGCGGTGAACCCAGGGGAGAGCCCGCCGCGAGCGCAGCCTCGGAGTCGAAGCGCGTCGCCCTCGACCCGAATCGATCGAGGGACAGCCACCGCGACAGAGCCCGCCAACGCGACAACCCCGCGAGGATGCCGACCGGCGACCGAGTCCCGGCGCTCCGCGGTTCACGCAGCGAGCCCGCCCGAGACGGTGAGCGCTCCGGCCCCGAGACCACGGACCGATCGAACCCCCCGACGATCGCCGCCGCGCTCGCAACGTGAGCACACCGGAGGTCCGCGGGCGCGGGGAGCCCGCTTCGCCGGGCGCCGCGCCTGATATAGATCGCCCCATGAGCACCCCCGATCGCATCCGCGTCGCCGCGGTTTTGGGCGCCGGGACCATGGGCCACGGGATCGCCCAGGTCTGCGCCGCCGCCGGCGTCGAGACCCGCCTCTTCGACGTCAAGCAGGAGCTGGTCGACGCCGGCCTCGCCAAGATCACGAAGAACCTCGACAAGGGGGTCGCCCGCGGCAAGGTCACGGAGGAGGCCAAGGCGACGACCCTCGGCAACCTCAGCGGGACCGCTGACTTCACGGCCGCGGTCACGGGCGCCGACATCGTCGTCGAGGCGGTCCCGGAGCGCCTCGACCTCAAGCAGCGCCTCTTCGCCGACGCCGCGGCCCACGTCGCCGCCGACGCGATCCTGGCGACCAACACCTCGTCGCTGTCGATCGCCAAGATCGCCGCCGGCGTGCCCGGGCCGGAGCGGGTGATCGGCGCCCACTTCTTCAACCCGGTGCACATCATGAAGCTCCTCGAGATCGTCGTCGGCCCGGCGACCTCGGAGGCGACCCTCGCCCGCGTCCAGGCCTTCGGCGCCCGCCTCGGCAAGGACTGCATCACCGTAAGAGACGCCCCGGGCTTCGCCACCAGCCGCCTCGGCCTCGTCATCGGCCTCGAGGCGATCCGCATGGTCGAGCAGGGCGTCGCGTCGGCGGAGGACATCGACAAGGCGATGTGCCTCGGCTACGGCTTCCCGATGGGGCCGCTGCGGCTCACCGACCTCGTCGGCCTCGACGTCCGCCTGCACATCGCCGAGTACCTCAGCGAGCACCTCGAGGTCGGCGACCACTTCAAGCCGCCGAAGCTCCTGCGCGAGATGGTCGCCGCCGGCAAGCTCGGCAAGAAGAGCGGCGAGGGCTTCTACCGCTGGTAGGCCCCGCCCTCCCGCCGCTCTAGCGATCGACGCGCGCCGCCTCGGCGCGCGTCGTCGCGTTCTCGGCCGGCGCTACTCGTTCTCGCCGACCGGCTCGCCCGTGCTCGTCCGCAGCCCGCCCTCGTCGGCGTTGTCCTCGACGAAGTAGACCGGGCTCTCGTTGCGCAGCAGGTCGATCGCGTGGAGGTAGGCGCTGCGCGGGTAGATGATCGTCGTGTAGCCGCCCGAGGTGCTCTTGCCCGGCGCGCTCGCGTCGGTGAAGCGGAGGTTGGCGATGTGGGCGCCGCGGCCGTCGTAGAGGGAGATCAGATCCTCCTGGTAGCGCGTCGGCGCCCCGCTGCGGACGATCACTCGATACTTGCTCACCGTCTTCGTCGCCATCGTGTCACTCCTCGCGCCCGCTCCGGGGCGCGTCGCCAGCACTATGGGCGACGCTCGCCGATCGCGTGAGCGTGATTTGTGCGCCGCGTCGGCGCCGGCCGTTCGCGCGCGCGCGTACGCCCGACCTGCGCGCCGCCGCAGAACACTGACATGTCTGTGAGGACAGGAGTCGACCGCGGGGGGCGTGCCCCCCACGCGACCCCGGAGGAGATCAGCGTTCAGCAGTCCCAGCCGTACCCGGCGGTGGACGTCCCCGCGACCTCGACCATGACGCCGTCGACGGCGACGACGAGCGTCAGCGGCGCGGACCACTCCTCGAACGAGCACAAGCCCGTGTGGTCGAAGCGGAGGTCGATCGTCACCGGCGTCCCCGGCTCGAGGTGGACGGACTCGATCGCGTAGGGCTCGTCGCCGACGTAGGGCGACCCGCCGTCGAGCGCCCAGCCCCACCACGCGACCTCGACGTCGCGGGTCTCCTCCGCGGCCAGCCGGAGGACGTAGCGGTCGCTCGAGTAGAAGCCCTCGCAGCCGTCGATGCACTCGTAGTGGTGCCCGGCGTCCGAGAGGAGCACGCCGTCGACCTCGACGACGCTGCCGTCGGTGTCGACGCCGCCCGTCTCGCTGTCGGCCGCGCTCGTCGACGTCTGCCCGTCGGTCGCGGCGTCGGTCGTCGCGGTCGTCGCCGAGTCGGTGGCGCTCGCCATGTCGTCGCCCCCGGACCCGCAGGCGAGCGCACAGGCGCCGACGAGGGTGAGGACGCGGACACGGGGCGAAGACGCGGGCACCGGACTACGCTAGCAGGTCGCGCGCGCTCCGGCAGCGCGGCAGTCGACGAGCGCCCGCTGGCCTTGCCCTCGCCGACCCTCGCGTCTCCGTCAGAGCTTGCATCACGCCAGGTACCGCTGCGCTCTGACGGAGCCGAGAGCGCACGTCGATTGCTCGGACAGCCTCCTAGCGGCGCCGACGGGCGCCGCCGACGAGGAGCACGGCGAAGAGGCCCGCGGCGCCCGTCGAGCCGAGGCCGGCGGGATCGATCGCGCAGCCGCCCTTCCGCGGGGGGACGTCGGAGTTCGTCGCGTCGGCGTCGGCCTTGGTCGCCTCGTCGGCCTTCACGGCCTTCGCCTCCGCCTTCGCCTCC
>JAGQIT010000629.1:5088-5433 GCA_020431135.1 Myxococcales bacterium
GCCGTCCTCGCCGTCGTCGGTCTCGCAGGCGTCGCCGAGCTTGGCGAAGTCGCAGGGCCCCTCGGGCGGCGCCTCGTCGGCGGCCGCGGGCGCGGCGACGGCGAGCACACACGCGGAGAGGAGCCCAGCGGCGGCGGCGACGAGGGGGCGGCGGAGACCCGAGGGCGAGAGCGCGGCGCGTAGCATCGGCGGATTCTCCCACAGGACGCGCCCCGGTCGTCGCTCCGGCGACGCGCGAGCGTGCGCCTCGGGTCGCCTCGGGTCGCGGCGCGCGACGCCGTAGATCCTCGTGGGGTCCGCCCCCCGCGTCGCCGCGATCTGGGGCGGGCGTCCTCGACGGCCGGG
>JAGQIT010000630.1 GCA_020431135.1 Myxococcales bacterium
TACGATGCCCCGTCCCTTCAGACTCTCCCGTCGCGCGCTGCTCGGTGGCGCTGGCGCGCTGATCGCCCTCCCCTGGCTCGAGGCGATGTCGCCCGTCGGCCGCAAGGCCAAGGCCGCCGAGGAGCAGGCGATCCGCTTCCTCGCCTGGTACATCCCCAACGGCATCCACATGCAGGCGTGGACGCCGCAGAACCCCGGGATGAACTACGACCTGCCGATGATCCTCGAGCCGCTGGCGCCGCTGCAGGCGGACGTCTCGGTGCTCACCGGCCTCGCCAACCTGCCGGCGAAGCCGGACGGCCCGGGCGACCACGCCGGCGGCACCTCGGCCTTCCTGACGTGCACCCACGTCAACAAGTCCGAGTCCGACATCCTCAACAACATCTCGATGGATCAGGTCCTCGCCAACGCGATCGGCGACAAGACCCAGCACGCGTCGCTGCAGCTCGGCATCGAGGGCGGCGGCAACGTCGGCAACTGCGACTCCGGCTACTCCTGCGCCTACACCCGCAACATCTCGTGGGCCGGGCCGAAGACGCCGATGCCGAAGCTGACCGCGCCGCAGGTCGTCTTTGACCTCCTCTTCGCCGGCTTCGATCCGGAGGCGACCGCCGAGGAGCTCGAGGCCCGCCGTCAGCAGCGGCTCAGCGTCCTCGACTACGCGCTCGACGACATCAACGCCCTGCGGGTCAAGCTCGGCAAGACCGATCAGGCGAAGCTCGATCAGTACCTCACCGGCGTCAACGACCTCGAGAAGCGGATCAACGACGAGGCGATCGCCCCGGTCTGCGAGCTGCCGCCGGGCTGGGACGGCAACTACGACAACTTCCCGGCGCACCTCGATCTGATGATCGACGTGATGATCCTGGCGATGCAGTGCGACATGACGCGGGTGATCACGTTCATGTACCAGAACGCCGGCTCGTACCGCGACTACGCGTTCATCGGCGCGCCGGGGGCTCACCACGAGACCTCGCACCACATGACGCTGCAGGAGAACTACGACAAGCTGCAGATCATCGATCAGTGGGAGATCCTGCAGTTCGCCAAGCTCCTCCAGCGCATGAAGGACACGCCGGACGGCGAGGGCACGAACCTCCTCGACAACTCGCTGGTCTTCCTGTCGTCGGAGATCTCGGACGGCAACGCCCACAACCACAACAACCTGCCGGTGCTCCTCGCGGGCTCGGCGGGCGGTGCGATCCAGCCGGGGCGGCACATCCTCTTCCCGGAGGAGCCGCCGATCGCCAACCTCTTCACGACGATCCTCAACACCTTCGGCGTCGCCAACGACAAGTTCGGCGACGACGGCACGGGCCCGCTCTCGCTGGCCTAGGAGGCGCGGAGAGGCGGCCTAGCGGGGCCCGGCCGGTGCGGTCGGGCCTCGCCGTTTAAGGAGGAGCGCGGCGGCGAAGGGCAGGACCATCGTGAAGAGGCCGAAGGTGAGGATGGCGCCGTCGGTCCGCGGATCCGGGAAGTAGGCGGCGCTGATCAGGAGCGCGAGCGAGAGGTTGCGGACCGCCGTGACCATGACGTAGGCGCGCCGCTGCGGCGCCTCGCGGGTGGCGAGGGCGCCGACGCCGAGGTTGAGGAGGACGAGGAGGATCGACAGGCCGACCCCGAGGGCGCCGATCTCGAAGAGCACGCCGCCCTTGGTCGCGAGGAGGCCGAGGAGCACCGCGAGGAGGAGGAGGTTCGCGGCCTTGTTCATCGGATCGGCGAGGCGCTCGGCCAGGGCCCGCCGCCAGCGGCGGAGCGCCATGCCGACGACGAGCGGGAGCAATTCCGCGGCGACGAGGGTCCCGATCATCGGCCCGATGAGGGCGCTGGCGTCGACGGCCGTCGACAGGCCGAGGGCCCAGGAGATCGTCAGCGGCGCGGTGACGACGCTGACGCCGGCGAGGGCGATCATCGCGACGACGGCGGCGGCGACGTCCCCACGCGCCTGCATGGCGAAGAGCGGCCCCGTCGGTCCGCCGGGGCTGGCGGCGCAGAGGAGCACGCCGACGGCGACCGCCTGCGGCAGCTCCGCCTGCGTTAGGGCGACGACCGCGAGGCCCGGGACGACGACGAGGTTGAGGACGAAGAGCCAGAGGAGCTGGCGGAGGCCGACCGCCGCTCGGAAGTCGCGCGGATCGCTGCGCAGCCCGACCGCGATCATCATGACCACGACGAGGGCTGTGACCACGATCTGCTGCATCAGGGGCGCGCCGCCGGCCCCGCGAGGGCGCCGGCTTCCGGGGTGCTCAGGGCATCAAGGGCATCCAGACGCCGGTGGTCGCCGGCGCCTCGCCGAGGAGGTAGATCCGCGCCAGCGTCAGCACCGGGACGTTGGTCGTCCCCTGCTTCGGCTGGATGTCCCAGCCGACGATGTTGGTCCGGACCTCGCCGGTCGCCAGGTCGAAGTCGAGCTCGCCGCTGACGCCGCGGAGATCGACGTTGGCCCCGCTCGCCAGGGTGTCGACCGTCTGCTTGATGAAGCTGAGGTTGGCGCCGCCGAAGGAGATGGCGGCGCCCGCCTTGTCGACGAGGCGAGCGACGCCCGCGGCCACGCGGGCGCCGGTGATGTCGACGTCGCCGGCGGTGGCCATCGAGAACATCACGACCATCGCCGCGTCGTAGCTCAGCGACGAGGTCGTCAGCGCGTCCTGGTCGTTGAAGCGGATCTTGTAGCGGACGTTGTAGGCGCTGAAGTTCTCGGGGTCCTGGATGATCGGCGAGGTGCCCTCGAGGAGCGGCCACAGCGCGGGATCGAGGGCGGCGCCGACGTCCTCGAGGATCGGCACGGCGCCGTGCGAGACCATGAAGCGCGGCAGCGGATCGCCCGGGGTGAGGTCGGACCAGGTCTGGATGTAGGCGCCGATGAGCTGGGCGGCCTCGCTGGT
Source organism: Myxococcales bacterium (assembly GCA_020431135.1). Lineage (GTDB taxonomy): Bacteria > Myxococcota_A > Polyangia > Nannocystales > Nannocystaceae > JADJRG01. The sequence goes on from JAGQIT010000630.1 coordinate 2,886, forward strand.
GCCGACGATCAGGAGGACGTCCGGCTGGGCGTCGAAGGCCCCGGCGACGACGAGGCTGTAGGCGTTGAGGAGCTCGGCGTCGCTGGCGAAGCTCGTCGGATCGGCGTAGCGGATCACGGTCATCTGCAGGCCGCCGGCCTCGAGGCCGGGGACCGTGTCCTCGATGATCCCGTCGCCGTAGATGTCGTCCTTGGCGAGGATCACCATGCTCGCCGGCTTCGGATCGAGGTCGACGAGGACGCGATCGCGGATCGCCGACGACTGGTAGATGTCGCTAGGGATCGTCCGCCAGACCAGGCCGTCGTCGGCGAGGTCGGTGATCGTCTTGTTCGACGCGGTCGGCGAGATCAGGAAGGCGCCGGCGGGGATCGTCACCTCCTTGGCGACGCGCAGGACCTCCTCGCTGAAGAGCGGGCCGACGATCGCCTGGACGCCGACCTCGTCGACGAGGTGGGTCGCGGCCTCGACGGCGACGTCGGAGATCCCGCGGTCGTCGCAGGCCAGCCAGGCGACCTTGCGCCCGCCGGGGAGCGCGGTCGTGCTGTTGAAGTCCTCGACGGCGAGCTCGATCGCGTTCTGCAGCGGCATCGTGATCGCGTCGTAGGGCGGCGACACCGGGATCATCGAGCCGAGGAAGACGACCTTGTCGCGGCTCACGCCCTCCGGCCAGGCGATGCTCGGGCAGGCCGCGGTGACCGCCGAGATGCACTTACCGGCGGTCCCGCACAGGAAGTCGTCGCCGAAGGCGTCGGCGCAGGTCTGGTGCGAGTCGCAGGTCGGGAAGTCGTCGACGCCGACGCAGGTGTTCTCCGCCGAGCAGGCGAGCGGCTCGTCGGCGCCCTTGCAGTCGGCGTGCGTCCGGCACTCCTGGAAGTCGGCGATGAAGGAGCAGGCGGCGAGAGAGGCCGCGGCGGCGGCGATCCCGAGGGCGCCGGCGCGCTTGAGGGCCCGGCTGTAGGTGGGGAGACGTTGCATCGCGGGCTCCTTAGAATCGGCCGCCGACGGCGACGCCGACCGTGTCACGGCCGAGGACTGGGGCGAAGCTGCGGCGCCGCGCCTGGACGTCGGCCTTGGCGGCCTTGCGCCCGCGCAGCGACGCGAGGACGAGGACAAGCCCGGTCCCCGCCAGGACGCCGCCAGAGATCAGCAGCGCGTCGGCGACGGTCGCGTTGGTCTGACCGACGCGGATCAGCTCCTGGCGCTCGTCGTAGCCGTCGGTCATGTCGAGCTTGTTCGACTGCGAGAGGGCGATCCCGCCGAAGGCGCCGCCGCCGACGAGCGCCGCGCCGCCGATCCCGAGGAGGGTGTAGCCGGCGATCCGCAGGCCCCTGCCCTTCTTGCTCTTCGGCTCGGGCTCAGGCTCGGGCTCGGGGACGATCACCTGCGGCTCGGGCTCAGGCTCCGGTTCGGCCACCGGCGCCGGCTCGGGCTCCTTGGGCGCCGTCTCGGCGATCACGGCGCGGAGGATCTTCAGGCGATCGAGGGCGATCCCGCGGGAGTCGAGGTCGACGCCGGGCTCCTTGATGAAGCGCTCGTAGTACTCGACCGCCTTCGTGAGCTCGCCGGCCTCCTCGTAGACGCGGCCGATGTTGAAGAGGAAGTTCGGGTTGCCGTCGAGCGAGTAGGCCCGGTTGAAGTACTCGACGGCGCCCTCGAAGTCCTTGGCCTGGAAGCGCGCGACCGCCTCGGCGCTGAGCGAGTCTGCGGTCTCGCCGGCCCCGTCGTCCGCGGCTGCGGCGTCGGGATCCGTGGGCGTCGCGGCCCCGCCCTTGGCGGGCGCGGCCTGAGCGACCGGGGTGATCGTCGCGGTCGCTATCGCAGCGGCCGCGAGGAGCGGTGTGAACCTAAATCGGTGTTGCCTGCTCACTTGCCTCCGACGGGCAGGAAGATCCCGCCACCCTTGTCTTTCTTCTCCGGCAGGAACATCCCGCCGCTGTTGCCATCCTTGGTCTCAGGCTCGCTGCCGCCGCTGTCGGGCGGGGTCTCCGGCGAGGTGTCGCCGGCGCTGGCTGTGCCGTCGCCCGTCGCCTTCGGCCGCACAACCTTGCCGCCGCCGCGGGCGCGCGGCTTCATGCTCACGCGGAAGGGGTCGTTCTTGTCGTCCTTGATCTCCACGGTCGACTGCCAGATCTCGTAGCCCCGGGCCTCCATGCGCAGGGTGTGGGTGCCGACCGGGAGCTGCCCGGAGTACGGCGTCGTCCCGTACGAGGTGTCGTCGATGTAGAGATCCGCGGTGGGGTTGGAGGTGATGACCACCGAGCCGACGGCGCCGCTCGGCTCCTCGAGGGTTTCGTCGGCGATCAGGCGGGCGAGCGCCTCGCGGGCGTCCGCGTCGGTCGGGTCGCGCTCGAGGACGTCCCTGTAGGCGGCGATCGCCGCGCTGCTGTTGCCCTCGCCCTCGAGCTTGCGCGCCGTCGCCAGGAGCTGGCCGATGACCACCTTCTCGGAGATCCGATCGGCCCGCGCCTGCTCGGCCGGGTAGTCCGGGAGGTAGGCCTTGGTCGCGTCGAGCTCGCGGGTCGCGGCGCGGAAGTCGTCGCCCTCGACGGCCGCCTCGGCGCGGTCGAGGGCCGCGCGGACCTCGTCCTCGCTCATCGTCTTGACCGCCGGGCGCTCGGGCTCCTTGTTCAGGTAGGTGTAGGCGAAGCCGGCGCCGATCAGCAGGGCGATCACGGCGCCGAAGAGGAGGACGCCGGTCTTCCCCTTCGGGGGCGGCGGCGCGGTCGAGGCCGCGGGCGCCGAGGTCGACGCCGACTGCGGGATGTAGGCCCGCGACGGCAGGGCCGAGGTCGACGCCTCGATGCCCGCGTCGAGGAGCGACTGGGTGCTCTCGCGCAGCGTCGGCATCGACGAGTCGGCGGCGTTCGGGTTGCCGGCGGTGCCGGTCGCCTGCGGGCCGATGACGCCGGGGCCCGAGACCGTCTCGTCGGCGCGCTCGTCCTCCTCCTCGTCCTCCTCTGGCTCATGGACCAGGATCGGCTTTGGCGGCCCGCCGCCGCCGAAGCCGCCGAGCCCGGCCGCGAGCCCGGGGGCGACCGCCGGCCAGTGCCCGGGGGGCTCCGACTCGCCGGGGATCCCGAGGCCGACCATCGTCGCGCTCGCGCTCGGCAGGACGAGGTCCGACTGCGACTCCTCCGGGAGGCGGAAGAGCGCCGCGGGGACGCAGTCGATCAGGTCCTCGACCATCTCGTTGGCGTCCTCCGGGCGCTGATCCGGGCTCTTCTCGAGGCAGTCGTGGATCAGCCGGAGGAGGTGGACCGGGATGTTGTGCTGGACCGGGAGGATCTCGCCGAGCGGCAGCGGCGGCTCGTGGACGTGCTTGTAGAGGAGCGTCGCGTTGTGCTCGCCCTCGAAGGGCATGCGCCCCGAGAGCATGTTGTAGAACATCACGCCGATCGAGTAGACGTCGACGCGGAGGTCGATGTCCTCGCCCTTGATCTGCTCGGGGGCGAGGAAGCCGGCGGTGCCGACGAGGTCGTGCTGCTCGGTGACCTTGACCTCGCCCTCCTTGAGCTTGGCGAGGCCGAAGTCGAGGATCTTGACGAAGTTCGCCTTGCCCTCGCGGATGCACAGCATGATGTTCGCCGGGTTGAGGTCCCGGTGCATCAGGCCGCGCGAGTGGGCGTAGCCGATGCCCTTGAGGATCTGGCCGGCGATCGGCACGAACTCCTCGAGGGAGAGGCGCTTCTTGCGGGCGATGTAGCTCTTGAGGAGCTCGCCCTCGATGTACTCCATCACCATGAACGCGCGGCCGTCGTGGTGGCCGAAGTCGTAGAGGTCGACGATGTTCGGGTGCTGGAGGCCGCTGAGGCGCTCGACCTCGCGATCGAAGCGGGCGAGGATCTCGGCGTTGCCGACCCAGTTCGGCGCGAGGATCTTGATGACGACGTCGCCGTCGGTCTGCGTGTCCTTGGCGAGGTAGACGACGCCGACCCCTCCGCGTCCGATCAGCCGATCGATCTTGTACCGGTCACCGACGAGCGCCCCGAGCATGGGATCGTTCCTCGTCGCAACATCGGGCGCGTGGTGGGAGCGCGACATGGGCTCCGGGATTGTAGCTTCCCCCCCCGCAGATGTCTCGCTGCGGGCGGAATGCGACGGGTCCTCGCAAGCCCTCCGCGCGGGCGTCCGCGGCGAGCGAGCGGCGACCTGGGCGGGTGAGCGAGCGGCGGCTCGTGAGGCGTCGCCGTGTCGTTCGTCACCCCGCGGATCGCCGCCTGCGCCCGCCTGCGCCCAGGCGTCGCCCCGGGGGGCATTTTCGCGCCCAGCGCGGGGCGGTGCGCCTCAGCGCCGACGAACGCCGCGAGCGACGCGTCGGAACGCCGTTGTCCGTCACACTGGTCGGCGGCCGCAGCGACGCCGCCGCCGAGATCCGCTACATCACCTTGCCGCCCTTGGCCTTGCAGGCGGCGGCGTCCTCGACGGTCAACCAGCCCTTGCCGGAGCAGGTGTTCTGACCGCCGCAGTTATGGTCGACCTTGCCGCCCGGACCCTTGGTCAGGCACTCCGACGTGCCCTTGCAGGTGTTGATCCCGAGGCAGCGAACGCCGCTCGTGCGCGACTGCGGGAGGTCGGGGCAGACGACGTCGCTGTGCTGGGTCTTCGCGCCGCTGCAGGCGCTGAGGAAGAGGGAGGCGACCGAGGTCGCCAACAACTTGCCGTCGATCTTCATTCTCCGTCTCCTGGGGTCTGGTCGTTGTCGCCGGCGTCGGCTGCTTCCGCGGCGGCCGCGGCTTCGTCCGCGAGGTTGTCGTCCGCGTCATCGTCGTCCGCGGGCGCGTCGGCCGGCCCGTCGATCGGGGACATCGGCGCGTCGCCGGCGAGGCGGGTATGCGGGCACTCGCCGGTCCAATTGCGCCAATTGATGTCGGCGTCGATGAGCATGTCGTCGGGCTTCTCGGCCCACTTGTCGCGGGTGTCGTTGAGGGCTGTCCGATAGAACAGGAGGAGCCGATCGTCCTGGAGCAGGAAGGCCTCGGGATCGACGCTGATCTTGTTCCCCTTGGCCATCGCGTAGGCGCACCAGCCCCCGTAGGCCGGCTCGTAGTGCCGCGGTGAGGCGAGGAAGCGGTCGCGGTTCTCGGCCGAGACGAAGCGGTAGGTGACGCCCTCGTAGGTCGTCGTGATCGACGGATCCCCGGCCTTGGGCGCCCCGCCGCCCTCGGGGCGGTAGGAGACGGGGTCGTAGCCCTCGATCGCCAGCGCCTCGCGGCTGAGGTTGTAGTCCGGGAGCGCAGGGCGCTGCTCCAGCGCCTTTGAGGTCTCTTGGCCCCCGAGCTTCGGTCCGCAGGCGCCGAGCACCAGGGCCGCGCACGCGAGCCAGACGGTCATCCTTGGCATAGTCCTCTCCACGTCGGTCGAAGGCCGAACGTTACACCGAATTTTCGCGCGCCTCGATTCTCGAGCGCGGGCGGGGTCCGGGGCCGCACGCTCAGCCTCGGATGCGTGCGCTCGCCCCGGATTCGCCGGGGGGCCGCGGTGTTGAGTGACCGGACCGGGCGGCTCGCTACGCCGCGAAGCGCGGCCGACGGACGCGACGGCCGCGAACGCCGCGAGCGGCGGCCCGCGACTACGCGGCGAAGAGGCGATCGTCGAGCCAGCGGCTGAGCCAGGTGACGATCGTCGTCGGGGCGAGGTCGGGGGCCTCGGTGAGCGCCGCGTCGAGGGCGCTCGCCAGCGGCTCTCCGGCGACGAGCGCCCGCAGGGTCGCGGCCTCGGCTGCCGCGAGCGGGCGATGGAAGACCTGGAAGTCGCGGCGCCAGATCAGCCGCGCGGCGGCGCTGTCGAGCCCTTGGCGGGCCGATCTCCAGGCGGCCTCGGGGTCCTCGCCGGCCTCCCGCAGGCTCCACAGCGCGCCGACGTCGAGCGCCGCGTCGAGGATCCGCAGCGCCGGGATCGGCCGCAGACGCAGGGTCGGCCAGCGCTCCGGCGACCAGGCCGCGAGGGCCGCGCGGTCGAGCGTCGGCGGCGGATCGGCGGCGTCGAGGAGCTCGGTCATGGAGCGCTCGAGGGCGGCGACCTCGACGAGCCACGGGTCACCGGCGGCGAGCTCTGTCGCCGCGAGGAGCCGCGGCAGCGCGCCGCCGAAGCGGCCGAGGTCGGGGTCGCGGGAGGGCGCGTCGCGGAGCACCCGGGCGGCGAGGCGATCGAAGCGGGCGTCGCCGAGGAGCCAGGCGAGGGTCGGATAGGCGTGGGCGAGCGCCTCGCGCAGGCGCCAGCTCCCCGAGAGAATGTAGATGTCGAGGCGAGCGCCGCGTGAGAGCGCGGCGGTGTCGGCGATGTGCTGGGCGAGCGCCTGGTCGAGCGCGGGGGCCCGCGCGCGGATCGCCGCGCTCCCGCCCTCGCTGCGAAGCGCGCCCCAGAGGGCCGCCTGCGCGGCGTCCAGGGCTGTCTGTTCGGACAGATCCCCTGCCCCGCCGGCGACGGGCGCGGCCTCGACGGCCTCGCCGAG
>JAGQIT010000631.1 GCA_020431135.1 Myxococcales bacterium
GGCCTCCTCCCGCGCGAGCCCGTCCGCGGCCCGGCGATGGTCGCCTCCGCGTCGTAGGCCGCGCCCTCGCTCGATCGCCCGCTCCGGATCCGACGCGACGATCGCCCCTCTTCACGAGACGAGAACAAGACACCATGACGATGACCGTCGAGACCCCCCTCGCCGACGCCAAGCGCGAGGTCCCGGCCGCGTTCAACCGCGTCGCTCGCCGCTACGACCTCCTCACCGGCCTCAACCCCGGCTACCGCCGGCACCTGCGCTACAGCGCCGAGCGCCTCGCGCTGCGCGACGACGCGAGGATCCTCGACCTCTGCTGCGGCACCGGCCTGTCGACCGCCGCCCTGCGCGACGTCTACCCGCGGGCGACGATCACCGCCCTCGACGCCTCGCAGGGGATGCTCGACGTCGCCTTGACCAAGCCCTGGGCGGGCGAGGTCCGCTGGCTCTGCGGCGACGCCATGGATCCCGCGGCCGCCGGCGCCGACGGCCCCTACGACGGGATCCTGATGGCCTACGGGATCCGCAACGTCCCCGACGCCGACGCCTGCCTCGCCAACCTCTTCGAGCTCCTCGCGCCCGGCGGGACGATCTGCTTCCACGAGTACTCTGTCGCCGACTCGGCGGTGTCGCGGGCGCTGTGGAACTTCGTCGCCGGGGCGATCATCATCCCCGCCGGCGTCCTCACCTCGCCGGGCTCGCCGATCTACCGCTACCTCCGGCGCAGCGTCGTCGACTTCGACGGCGTCCGCGCCTTCGAGGAGCGCCTGCGCCGGGCCGGCTTCGCCGACGTCCGCACCAAGCCGATGGACGGCTGGCAGCGCGGCATCGTCCACTCCTTCCTCGCCGAGAGGCCGCGATGATCCTCCCCCGCCGCCAGCGCTACCGCAGCCCCGATCCGCAGGCCAAGGACGCCCCGCGGATCCTCACCCGCGCCGTCGACGTCACCGTCGTGGGCGGCGGCCTCGCGGGGATCGCCGCGGCCACCGTCCTCGCCGAGCGCGGCGCGGCCGTCACCGTCATCGAGAAGGAGGAGTTCCTCGGCGGCCGCGCCGGCGCCTGGACCGAGACCCTCAAGGACGGCACCACCTTCGAGATGGAGCGGGGCTTCCACGCCTTCTTCCGCCACTACTACAACCTCCGCGCGCTGCTGCGCCGGATCGACCCCGACCTCGGCATGCTCACCCCGCTCGAGGACTACCCGCTGTGCGGCCCTGACGGCCTGCGCGAGTCGTTCTCCGGGCTCCCGCGCACGCCCGTCCTCAACCTCCTCGCGCTGATCCGACGCTCACCGACGCTGCGCTTTCGCGACGCCATCCGCGTCGACGACACCCTCGGCCAGGCGATGATGGCCTACGACCCGCGGGCGACCGTCGATCGCTACGACCACGTCACCGCCAAGGACTACCTCGATCGCCTCGGCTTCCCGCCGCAGGCGCGGCAGATGCTCTTCGATGTCTTCGCCCACTCGTTCTTCAACCCGGAGGACGACTTCTCGGCGGCGGAGCTCATCCTGATGATGCACTTCTACTTCCTCGGCAACCCCGAGGGGCTGGTCTTCGACGTCGTCGACGGCCCGTTCTCGACGAAGGTCTGGGCGCCGCTGCGGCGCTACCTCGAGGGCAAGGGCGTCCGCTTCGTCATGGGCCAGGGCGCCGCGTCGATCGCCCGCGACGACGGTCACCTCGTCGTCCGTCGGGTTGACGGCGCCGGCCACCGCTCCGACGCCGTCGTTCTCGGCGTCACCGTCTCCGCGCTCCAGAGGATCGTCGAGCGCTCGCCGAACCTCGGCGACGGCGCCTGGCGCTCGGCGATCCGCCGCCAGGGCGTCACCCGCCCCTTCGCCGTCTGGCGCCTGTGGCTCGACCGCCCCGTAGGCCCCGATCGCTCGCCATTCGTCGGCACCACCGGCCTCGGCATGGTCGACAACATCTCGCTCTATCACCTCTTCGAGGACGAGAGCCGCGACTGGGCCGCGCGCACCGGCGGCGCCGTCGTCGAGATCCACGCCTACGGCCTCGACGAGGGCGTCGGCGAGGCGGCGATCAAGGCGGACTTCCTCACGCAGCTCCACGCCCTCTACCCCGAGACGCGCGACGCGACGATCCTCGAGGACCGCTTCCTCCTGCGCCAGGATTGCCCGGCGTTCCGCCCCGGCGAGGGCCGCCATCGACCGCGCGTGACGACCCCCGAACCAGGCCTCTACGTCGCGGGAGACTTTGTACAAACACCGTTTCCAACCGCGCTTATGGAGCGCGCCGTGGCCTCGGGGATGCTCGCCGCGAACGCGATCCTGCGGCGCTATGGCGCCTCCGAGGAGCCGCTGTGGACCGTGCGCCCGCGCGGCTTCCTCGCCCGCCTCGTCTACGGCGATCATCGCCGGACCGAGGCGGCGCAGGCCGATCTCTAGCGGCCCACGGCGAACTTCGTGCGCCCTGATCGTCCGCCGGCAGAGCCGCGTCACGCCGGCTCTGCCGGCATAATTGGGCCGCCCCGCAGCCCCAGCTCGCAGTCCGTGCAGCGGCAAGCGTCGATGCTGCCCGCACCAACGCGCAAGCCCGGCTCCCGCAGCGGTGTCGGGTCGCAGAGATCCCACGCACCCTCGCTTCACCGCGCCGCCTGACGATCCGTCGGAGCTCGCAGAGCAGCCCGACACAGCCACGGCGCGGCGCTCAGGATCGATGATCGCCGCTCGACGGCACGAGACCCGCAGATTGGCACGCGCTCTCGCTCGCCACGGGACGACCTCCTCGGCGCAATCAGGGCCGAGCTGAGCGCGTGACCGGACCTCCGAAACAGTCGCTCTCAGCCCCCACACGACCTCTGGAGGCCGTCCATGAGGCCCACCCATCGCTGCCCACGCGCCCGACCGAGAGACCCGCACAGCGCCGCCTAGAACGCCTACGCGGCCCGTATCGAGGCGACAGCGCCGAGGAACGCCGTTGCTTCGCCGAACCCTCGAAGTGACACAAGCAGCGCGCGACGATGACCTCTGCGTCACGACGCTGGCCGCCTCACGTTCTCCCAACGTGACATTTGCCATCTCCATCGCCGACGCCCGGATCGATCGCCACAAATAGCCGCTCCGCGCCGCTTCACGCCGGTTCTCGAGCGTCGACGAGATCTCTCAACAGATCACCGGCGACGGCGAAGCGCCAGCGACCCGATCATCCCGGCGCTTGTATAGTCACAAATACCTGCGGCACCGGCACATATGTTCAGATGCAGACCGCCTGCCAAGGTGGAAATCACGTAATCCTCCTAACGAAAACAGGGTCCTGGTGAATAGGCGGCGGGGCTCGGGCGTCGATGCCCGACTTCGCGCCCAGAGGGCGATGTTGACCGCGCAAAGGCGAGCATCTAGGCTCGGCTTCCATGATCTCGGGTGTGCCACGCCGGGCTTGGCGAGCAGGAGCAGCGCTCCTCCTCGCGGCCTGCACGTACGCAGGGGAAGGCGAGAGCGCGACCGAGCCTGACTCTGGGGACACCCCTGGCTCGACGAGCGAAGACTCGACGACCGCCGAGGGCTCCACGAGTCAGGCTGAGGTGACCACCGACGCCGTCATGACGACGACCGGCGACGCGACCACGACCGACGACACGACGACCGGCGACGCGACGACCGGCGACACCGACGGCTCGACGACCGGCACCACCGACACCGGCGGCGGCGCGACCACGACCGGGACGACGAAGTCGTGCAAGAAGGTCGACTTCCTCTTCGCGGTCGACAACAGCACGTACATGACGGAGGCCTACAACCCGCTCGGGGATATGGTCCCGCACTTCGCGTCGCGCATCGAGGACGAGTTCAGCGACTGGGACTACCACATGATGGTGGTCAAGGGCGACGAGAGCTGGGGCAACGAGCTCTGCGAGGAGCGCTGCGCCCTCTACGGCAGCTGCGGCGACTACATGCCCGACTACCCGTGTGACTACGACCCTGTCGAATGTGACATGACCTTGGGCGCAGGTATCCGCCACCCCGCGGGCAACTGGTCGGCGAACGACGAGTGCCCGATCGCCGGCGGCAAGCGCTACCTGACCAACGACCAGCCCGACCTCGCCGACACCCTCGACTGCATGCGCAAGGTCGGGCTCGGCCACGACGGCATGCGTCGCCAGGTCCAGTCGGTCCTCGACGCCGTCGACGTCGACCTCAACGGCGGCGGCGGCTGCAACGAGGACTTCTACCGCGAGGACGCCTACCTCGTCGTCATGATGGTCACCTCGCAGGGCGACTACTTCACCGACGGCACCCCGGAGCAGTGGGCCGAGTCGCTGCTCGCCCACAAGGGCGGCAAGTTCAACAAGGTCTTCGTCGTCGGCCTCTACGACGACGGCTTCTCCGGCAGCAGCGCCTGCGCGGACATCGGCTGGGACAGCAAGTCGCTGTGGTCGTTCGTCGACGAGTTCTACAACTCGTCGTCAGGCAGCATGTGCGAGGACGACTACAAGCCGTACATCGACGAGGCGCTCGACTTCCTCCTCGACGACTGCGAGGAGTAACGAGGCCGGCGCGTCCGCGAGGCGCGCCCGAACGAAGGGGCGAACGACGCACGTCGACGCGACGTGTCCGGACGACCAGGTCCGCGGCGAAGCGACGTCACCCTACGGGTGGTGCTTCGACACCCACCAGCGCTCGACGTCGTCCTTGGTCTCGAAGCCGACGCCGTAGACGTAGCCGACGCCGTCGGCCGTGACCCCGAGGCAGCGATCCTCGGTGCCGTCGTAGCCGTCGTAGGACTCGATCCAGGTGTCCTCCCAGTCGGCGTTCTTCTTGGCGACGAGGAAGTCCGGGCCGGGCGCGAGGCGGAGCGCGCCGCCGAGGACGTGGTAGTCCTCAGCGTCGATCTTGAGGGCGCAGCCGTTGCTCCCGCACATCTGATCGGTGTCGACCTCGGAGCCGATGTCGTTGCCGGCGCTGTCGAGGCGGAAGAGCCACAGCGCCTCCGGATAGCCCGGGAGCATCCGCCGACCGACGCCGCTGATCCGACCGTCGCTGGTGATCCCGAGGTCGTAGGCGACGTCCTCCGAGTTCGCCGGGGTGTTCGACGCTCGCCACCACACGGTCGCCTTGTTCGGCTTGTGCTTGGCGATGTAGCCGCGCGTGTCCTCGAGGTGGAGCCCGTAGGCGCCGGCGACGACGAAGTCGCCGTCGTTGCCGACCGCGACGGCGTTGAGGATGCTGTCGACGCCCTCGACGGCGATCGAGTTCTCCTGCCACACAGGATCGAGGTCGGGATCGAAGGCCGCGAGGATCCCCGAGGTGAGCAGCGGCTTGGTCGCGTGACCGACGACGTAGACCGTCGACTCGACCTTGTCGTTGTCGGTCATCTCCTCGTAGAGGGCGATGTCGTTGCCCTGCGAGTGGGGCACCGAGCTCTCGTAGCTGTCGAGGAGGAGGCCCTCGGACGCGTACTTGCCGACCCAGAGGTGCGAGGTCTCGCCGTCGAGGTCGAGCTCGCCGGTGACGTAGATGAGCCCCTGGCTGTCGACGGCGACGCTGCGCGCGACGCTGTGCCCCTTGGGCGCGGCCTTGTTCTTCTCGGGGACGTGGCGCTCCCAGAGGATCTCGCCGTCGCTGCCGCGGTACTTGCGGATCCGCATGCGCGACGGCACCGGCTCGCTCGAGACGTTCTCGAAGCCGACGACGATCACGTCGCCCGCCGGATCGACCGCGACGCCGTGGGCCTTCGCCAGCGTCGCGTCGTCGTCGATCACCTGCCAGACCTGCGTGCCGCCGGCGGGGAGGAGCACCTGGATGTCGAGGCCGACCTTGTCGCTCTGCTGCTTCGCCGTGTCGACGGCGACCGCGTAGGCCGTGTGCTTGCCGTTGTCGTCGTCGGCCGAGTTGACGACGACGTCCCAGGTGTAGGGCTCGTCGTAGACGACGCCGAGCGACTCGCCGCGGTAGAAGAGCTCGACCGCGTCGACGCCCTCGTCGTCGGAGGCGAGCGCCTCGAAGTGGAGGTTCTCGGCGGCGACGACCTTGAGCGCGTCGGACTCGCCGTTGACCGTGAGGAGATCGATCGTCGGCGGCGCGTCGAACTCGTCGCCGGTCGTCGAGCCGGTGCCGGTGCCGCCGCCCGAGCCGCTCGTCGATCCGTCCGACGATCCGTTCGAGTCGCTGGTCACCGTCGAGATCGGCGACGACGTGACGCCGCCGCTACCGTCGGTGTCGGTCGCGAACGTATCGCCCTCGGAGCCCAGAGCGCCGAGCGCATCAAAGGGCCCTGAGTTGTAGCAGCCACCCGCCAGCAACAAGGCCAGCAGCGGTGTGGCGATCCGACCGTAAGACCGCATGCTCACCCATCGTTACCAGACTCGCGAAGGCCGCACAATCCTAGCCAGGAGCGTGTTCGCTCCCACTGGATTCGCTTTTCCGTCTCCGCGGTGCCGAGTTGAGTTCATGGTCCATCCCCTGACGAGGACCGGTCGGGGCAAAACGCGCTCCGACCTGCTCAAATAGTAACGGAACGCACCTCTTTTTCACAGCAATTTGTTCGTGTCGAGACCCCGCCGGAGGGCCGTCTAGAACGCGTAAACGACCACTTGGCGGCCCCGATGACAAGCCGACCGCCGTCTGCGTGACCCGGCTCAATGAGCTATCATCGCCCGTCCTGACCGACCTCGCGCCATGAGCATCCGACCCCAGCGCCGCGACCTCGAAGCGACGGTCCCGGTCGGCGCCGACGCGCCCACCGGTCGACCGGCTCTCGTCGTCGCCGGGAGCGAGCCGAGCACCGGAGAGCTCGCGCTGGCCGAGGAGGAGGGGGAGGGAGTCCCCGCGCCCCTCCCCGAACGCAAACCATGGATGCCGCCTGACTTCTCGGGCCGGGTTCTCGGCGGCCGCTACAGGATCCTCGAGCTCCTCGGCTTCGGCGGCATGGCGACCGTCTACGAGGCCGAGCACGTAAAGATCAAGAAGCGGGTCGCGGTGAAGATCCTCAACCCGGACTACGCCGACGACCAGGAGATCGCCCACCGCTTCCTCCAAGAGGCCCAGACCGCGTCGCAGCTCCGCCACGAGCACATCATCGACATCACCGACTACGGCGAGGCCGACGGGACGGTGTTCTTTGTCATGGAGCTGCTCGAGGGCGAGGACCTGTCGACGACGCTCCTCGAGAACGGCCCCCTGCACGCGCCGCGGGTCATCGCCATGGCCGAGCAGATCTGCGACGCCCTGGCCGCAGCGCACGCGATCGGCGTCATCCACCGCGACATCAAGCCGGCGAACTGCTTTCGCCTGACCCGCGCCGGGAATTCCGACTTCATCAAGGTCCTCGACTTCGGCATCGCCAAGGTCGTGACGAACGACCGGACGACCCAGCGGACCACCGGCTCCCCCCTCGGGACGCCGGGCTACATGGCGCTCGAGCTCCTCAAGGGCGAGAACTACGACCACCGCGTCGACATCTACGCGCTCG
>JAGQIT010000632.1 GCA_020431135.1 Myxococcales bacterium
GGAGCCAGGCGCCGAGGGTCGCCCGCAGGCGGTCGAGGCTGATCGGCTTGCTGAGGTAGTCGCTCATGCCGGCGGCGCGGCAGATCTCGTCGTATCCCTTCATCGCGCTGGCTGTCAGGGCGATCACCGGGACCCCGACGTTGCGCCCGCCGCCGGCGCGCAGGCGCCGGACCGCCTCGAGGCCGTCGAGCTCGGGCNNTGGATGTCCATCAGCACGAGGTCGTAGTCGCGCTGGCCGAGGCGCTCGAGCGCCTGGCTGCCGTCGCCGACGAGGTCGATGTCGTGGAAGCCGAGCTTCTCGAGGAGGGTCTTGGCGATCAGCTGCAGCACCGGGTTGTCCTCGGCGAGGAGGAGCCGCGCCTCGGTGTCGAGCGGCGCGCACGGGGCCTGCTTGGCGACGCGCTGCTCGGGGGCGCGCGCCGAGAGCTTGAGCGGCAGCGTGAACCAGAACTCGGAGCCGACCCCGAGCTCGCTGCGGACGCCGATCTCGCCGCCCATCATCTCGACGAGCTGCTTGCAGATCGCGAGGCCGAGGCCGGTGCCGCCGAAGCGGCGGCTCGTCGACGAGTCGACCTGGTGGAAGACGTGGAAGAGGCGCGGGAGCGTGTCGGCGGCGATGCCGATGCCGCTGTCGCAGACGGCGAAGTGGAGGGTGATCGTCTCCTCGGTCCGCGCCCGGATCTCGACGTTGAGAACGACCTCGCCGCGCTCCGTGAACTTCACCGCGTTGCCGATGAGGTTGAGGAGGAGCTGGCGCAGGCGCGTCGGATCGGCGGCGACCGTCGGCAGCCCCGCGGGCGGCATGCGGACGTCGAGGCGCAGCCCCTTGTGCTCGGCGCGGACCCGCATCATCGTCGCCACGTCGTCGACGATGTCGGCGACCGAGACCGGCAGCTCCTCGATCTCGAGCTTGCTCGCCTCGATCTTCGAGAGGTCGAGGATGTCGTTGAGGAGGGTCAGGAGGATGTCGCCCGAGCTCCGGATCATCTCGACGTACTCGCTGTCCTCGGAGTCGAGCGGGTGCTCGCGCAGGAGGTCGGCGACCCCGAGGATCGCGCTCATCGGCGTCCGCAGCTCGTGGCTCATGTTGGCGAGGAAGTCGCTCTTCGCCTGGCTCGCCGCCAGCGCCTCCTCGCGGGCCTCGCGGAGGTGCTCGTTCTGCTCGCCGAGCGTCGAGACCGCGGCCGCGAGCGCGGCCTTGAGGGTCGAGAGCGTGTAGACGGCGATCAGCGACAGGGTCGAGATGGCGACGAGCGTGAGGAGGTCGTGGAGCGTCAGGGCGCCCTTCGACCACCACTGGTGAACGCCGTGGAAGCCCAGGGTCAGGAGCATCAGCGCTGCGGTCGTCCGCAGCGGGAAGAAGATCGCCGAGAAGAGGAGGACGATGAAGAAGTAGGGCGCGCCGTAGATGAAGCCGTCGTTGGTGACGATCGTCCCGAGGCCGACCGCGAGGAAGAAGACGAGCAGCAGCGCGCCCTTGGCCTGCGTCGTCAGCCGCGCGCGGAAGAGCGTCGCCAGCCCCAGCAGCGCGACGAGGGCGATGTGCAGGCCCATCACCGGCAGCCAGCCCATCTCGAAGATGCGCAGGAGCGAGAGGGTGAGGAGCGGGACGCAGGTGTAGAAGAGCACCCGCAGCGTCACGTCGGCGAGGTGCGCCTCGACGGGGGCCGTCGGATCAGCAAGCCATTGTCCGGTGGGGGAATTCATCGAACACTCGCAAAAGATGCACCCCTCCGTGGGTCGTCCGGCGGCGCCAACACGGGTCGCCGTCGGTGTCTGTGCTGACTCTGCCCCGCGCCTCGTCCTGTTGTCTAGACGCTGTTCTAGTAGCAAAACGGCAAGTCTTGCGAGCCCCGGGATCGCCCGAGCGCTGCGTCCCCCTGTGACCCCACCCGAGGCCGTCGCGGCCGCGGACGCACGCGAACTCCCCGCGTCGTTGGGGTGGTCGGGCGACAGAGGGCCGATAACCGCGCGTCGCCGCCAACGCCGATGCAGAGGTTAGATGTCCAAATAGACAGGTCTTCGTGTGGGCGACGTCACGCTCGCTGGAGCGCCCTCTGCAGGGGGGGTGGTCCGCGCGTCGCGGCGCGCGGGTGCGCCGAGGGCTTGGCGCACCCGCCACCGGCCCCGCGGGGAGCGGCCGCGGGGGCTCTCACCGCCGACCGCTAGTCGCGGAGCGCTTGGCGCCCGCGCGGCGCCCGGCCGGCGACGCCGAGGATCGTCAGCGCGAGGCCGCTGAGGATCAGGAGATCCTCGGCGGCGGGGAAGCCCCGCGGGTCGTCCGCGGGGGCGCCGAGGAAGACCGCGACGCCGGCGGCGACGAGGACGAGCCCGGCGGCGAGGGCGAGGTGGCGGCCGCGCCTGCGCATCGCTCAGCCCGCGGCGCCTGTCCGTTGGCGCAGGAGGTCCGTGGCGATCGCCTCCTCCTTCGGCTGCTGCTCGGCGATCGCGGCGACGATCTTCTTCTCGATCATCTTGCCCATGATCGGCACCTTGATCTCGATGACGCCGTCGACGATGACCTCCGAGCGGCCGCCGCCCGCGTCGCGGAAGACGATCGTGCCCTCGGCGCGGGCCTTCTTCTCGAAGCCCTTCTGCAGCCGCGACCAGGTCCCGCGCAGCGCCTTGGGGTCGAGGCGGTAGGTCATGGTCCCGGCCTGGGCGTCGCTGCCCCAGCGCGGCGGCTCGGTGGTGTCGATGGCGATGATGATCGTCCCGTCGGCCTCGTCGCGCCGCGACGCCGCCGCGGTCGTCGACCCGAGC
>JAGQIT010000633.1 GCA_020431135.1 Myxococcales bacterium
ACGGCGCCGCGCGGGTGAGGTCGAGCCGCCAGCTCGACGCGGGCTCGCAGGTCGCGTCGCCGCCCTCGTCGGAGGCGTCGGCGACGAAGGCGACATACGGGGTCTCGGTCGGCAGGAGGCGGAGGCCGCGGTGGGGCACGGTCCAGGTCGCGTCGTCGCTCACGACCTCGAAGCCGCCGTAGGTGACGGGGCAGGCGTCGCCGACGGGCTCGCAGCCGAGGCTCTGCTCGGCGAAGGCGAAGGGGGCGAAGCTCGGCTCGCCTGGCGCGGCGGCGTTGAAGCGGCGGGAGGAGGCGGCGAGGAGAACGTCGTCGCCGGGGCGCCGGAGCTCGAGGCGCTGGCTGCCGCCGCCGTCGGGGATCCCGTTCTCCGTGCGGGTGTAGCGGAGGTCGACGGCGTCGCCGATGCAGAGGGGGATCCGCTGGGCGTCGTGGAGGATCCGCAGGACGACGGGCGGGTTCTCGTCGCCGCAGTCGAGGTCGACGTCGAGCGGCGCGCCGCCCTCGCTGAGCGCGACGACCGAGCAGAGCGCGTCGATCGTCCCTTCGCCCGCGCCGGCCTCGTCGGTGAACGCCGCGGGCCAGCCCTCGACCTCGAGGTCGACGCCGGCGTCGATCGCCGGCGGCGGCGTGCAGCCCTCGAGAGAGGCGACCTCGAGGTCGTCGATCGCCGGCGCGTCGAGGCAGACGCGCGTCCCGGTCGTCGAGCTCTCGCCGAGGGTCCCGGAGGCGGACGTCGAGGTCGTCGAGGTCGTCGCGTCCGTCGCCGTCGCGTCGGGGAGGTCCGGGCCGCAGGCGGCGAGGACGAGCGCCGCGATCCACCGCTGAAATCGGTTCCTGTTCTCCGAAGCCCCGCCGCCCATGCGCCCATCATAGCGGCGCCCCGGTGTCCTGGATCGCGGCGGCGTAGCGGCGAGAGGTCGGCGTACCCGGCGTAGAGGGGCCGCGGGCGCCCCGCGGGCGCGGCGACGAGGAGACGCACGGCGCCCGCGGGACGCGGCCGCCAGCTCGCGCCGCGCGGTTGCTATGCTCCACCACCCGCCATGTCCGCCGACCCCGCTAAACCCGCCGAGAACCCCGACCCCGCCGTGTACGCCGACCTGCCGGCCCCGCGCCTCGGCGACCGCAGCCTCTTCCCAGAGCTCGAGGCCCGCGCCTACCTCAACCACGCCGCGATCTCGCCGCCGTCGTCGATCATCCGCCGGACGCTGACCGACTGCGTCGACCACTACGCGCGCCGCGGCGTCGCCGGGTTCTTCGAGTACAGCCAGCAGCGCGAGCGCCTGCGCGCCGACCTGGCGGCCCTCCTCGGCGCGTCGTCGCCGGCGACGATCGCCCTGACCTCGGGGACGACGGCGGGGATCGTCGCGATCGCCCTGTGCTACCCGTGGAAGCTCGGCGATCGTGTGGTCCTCTTCGACGGCGAGTTCCCGGCGAACATCACCCCGTGGCAGCGGGCGGCCGAGCTCTTCCACCTGCGGCCGAAGATGCTGCCGCTCAGCGACTACCTCGAGGATCCCGCGCGCGGCCTCCAGCGCCTCGAGGGGACGCTGCGCGGCGGCGGCGTCCGGGTGGTCGCGGTCTCGCAGGTGCAGTTCCGCAGCGGCCTGCGGATGCCGGTCGAGGAGATCGGCGCGCTGTGCCGCAAGTACGGCGCGGAGCTCTTCGTCGACGCGATCCAGGGCTGCGGCGCGACGCCGCTCGACGTCGACGCGGCCGACGTCGACTACCTCGCCTGCGGCGGCCACAAGCACCTGATGGCGGTCGAGGGCGCCGGCTTCCTCTACATCCGCGAGGGGCGGGCGGCGGCCCTGCGGCCGAACGTCGCCGGCTGGCTGAGCCACGAGCACGCGATCGACTTCCTTATCCATGGCGAGGGCCACCTGCGCTACGACCGGCCGATCCGCGGCACCGCCGACTTCGTCGAGGCCGGGGGCTACAACGCCCTCGGGCACGCGGCCCTCGGCGCCGGCGTCAAGGTGACCCTCGGGCTCGGCGTCGCCGCGATCCACGAGCACGCCAACCACTACAACGACGCCCTCGAGGCCGGCCTCGTCGAGCGCGGCTTCACCAGCCTGCGCGCGCGCGCGGCCGCGGGGCGGTCGACGATCCTCAGCGTCCGCCCGCCGGCGGGGCGCGACGTCGTCGCCCTCCACCACGCCCTCGGCGCGCAGGGGATCGCCTGCACGATCCCCGACGGCCGCCTCCGCTTCGCGCCGCACTGGCCGAACGACGTCGCCGAGGTCACGGTCGTTCTCGAGGCGGTCGACGCCGCCCTCGCCGAGTCGGCCTCCTGATCGGGCGCCGCTCCCTGCTCCCGCCGCCGCCGAAACCCGCGCCCCGCCCCCGCACTCCAACAGGACGCCCATGGACCGCCAGATCCCGAGCACGACCTCCGACGAGATCGACCTCTACATCCGCACCTACTACTCGCTGCTGCGCTCGTCGGGCGACGTCCTCGTCCGCTCCTTCGAGGAGGCGCACATCCACTCGAAGTCGAGCCTCCACTCCGGGGCGATGGACGCGGCCCCTGATGTCGCCGCCTTCGCCTACTCGGCGGGGCGCCTGCCGGCGTGCATGTACCGCGTCCAGCGGGTGATCCTCGGCCAGTCGCACGAGCACTTCGAGTCGGCGGGCTACCCGATCTTCGAGTGGAAGTCGGTGCGCACCCGCGGCCGCCGTCGGCCGCTGCGCTTCGACGGCGAGGGGGTGCTCGCGGCGTTCATCTCGAGCACGAGCGACATCGACGACCTGGTGCCGATCCTCACCGCCTACCAGCTCGTGTGGAACAAGCTGCACTCGGCGCTCGTCGGCACGGCGATCGGCGATCGCCTGCGCGACGGGGTCGAGGACCCGGCGGAGATCGACGACGGCGAGCTCGCGCAGGTTCTCGGCGTCGACGTCGGCAAGGTCGCGACGCTTCGCGGCGCCCTCGACCAGTGCTGGCGCGAGGCCCTCCGCGAGATCGCCCGTCGGCCGATCGACATCCGCCTCCGCCTCCTCAACGGCTCCTACTCGCAGTACCAGCGGACGGCGCAGCGCTGGTGGTCGGGGATCGAGCCGCGCTACCTGCGGACGACGCGGCCGAAGCGGCCGGCGGTCTACTTCGTCTCGTCGAACACCCACTCGCTCGTCAACCTCCTCGGCGGCTACGCGCGCGCGCACCAGCCGGCGATCTTCGACTTCGTCCGCCGGACCAACCGCGAGAACCTCACGCCGGTGCTCGACAAGGCGATCGCCGACGGCGACGAGGCGCTGATCCACAACCTCTCCTACTACCTGCTCCGCGCCTTCCTCCACGAGACCAGCGACGAGTCCGACCCGCGCCGCCTCGAGGACGTCCAGCGCTTCGAGTCCGAGGGCGGGATCCGGACGATCGACAACCCGGGGCGCGTCGACGTCAACGCCCAGATCATCGACCTCGGGCAGCTCGTCCCCGAGCGCCTCGACCCGCGCGTGCGCCTGCCGGGGATCGAGGCGCTGCGCGGCAGCGACGCGGTGATCATCAACATCGACTACCCGCTGGGGATGGCCGCCTACCATCACCTCTCGCGCCTCGGCCAGGGCGTCGGCGAGATCCGCGGGATCTACATCATGGGCAAGGCGGCGACGCTCAACGGGCGCATCGGCGACGTCATGGTCCCGACGGTCGTCCACGACGAGCACTCGGCGAACACCTACCTCTTCCGCAACGCCTTCGTCGCCGCCGACGTCCAGCCCTTCCTCGACTACGCGACGGTCCTCGACCAGCAGAAGGCGCTGACGGTGCGCGGCGCCTTCCTGCAGAACCGCGACTACATGAGCGTCTTCTACCAGGAGGGCTACACGATCCTCGAGATGGAGGCGGGCCCCTACCTGTCGGCGATCTACGAGCTGTGCGACCCGCGGCGCCACCCCAACGACGAGCTGTGCCACCTGACGACGATGACGCCCTTCGACGTCGGCATCCTCCACTACGCGTCGGACACCCCGTACTCGCGGCGCCAGAGCCTGCTCTCCAAGAGCATGAGCTACTTCGGCGTCGAGAGCACCTACGCCTGCGCGATCGCGATCTGTCGCAAGATCTTCGCCCACGAGCTCGCCCGCCTGCAGCAGGGGTGAGGTCGCGGCGGCTCGGGCCTACGCCTCGTCGGCCCGGGCGGCGCGGGTCGTCCACGCGGCGAGGGTCTGGCTGAGGCTCGCTACGTCGACGGGCTTGGTCAGCAGATCGTCCATGCCGGCGGCGAAGCAGCGGTCGCGCTCCTCGTCGAAGACGCCCGCGGTGAGGGCGAGGATCGGCAGGCGCGGCGCGCCGCTGGCGAGCTCGCGGCGGCGGAGCTCGCGGGTCGCCGCGCAGCCGTTCATCACCGGCATCTCGCAGTCCATGAGCACGAGGTCGGGGCGGCGCTCGGCGCCCTCGAGGAGGTCGAGCGCCTGGCGGCCGTTCTCGGCGAGAACGCAGGCGTAGCCGAGGTGCCGCAGCATCGCTTCGAGGACCTCGCGGTTGACGGCGTTGTCCTCGACGACGAGGATCTGCGTGCCGGGGACGGCGGCGCGGACCGGCGCTTGCGCCTGCGGAGCGGCGATGACGTGCGACGGCGCCGCGGCGACCTCGAGCGGGACGCGGAACCAGAAGCGGGCGCCCGCGCCGGGTCGGCTGTCGACGCCGACGCTGCCGCCCATCGCCTCGGCGAACTCGCGGACGAGCGCGAGGCCGAGGCCGGAGCCGTCGGCGGTCGACGTCCGCTTGAGCTGCGAGAACGGGCGAAAGAGGCGATCGCGGGCCTCGTGCGGCACGCCGAGGCCGTCGTCAACGACCGAGAATTCAACGATCGCGACGGGGTGGCCGTCGAGCTCGTGCTCCTCGAGGAGCTCGCCGCGGGCCTCGATCCGGCCGGCGCCGGCGTGCTTGATCGCGTTGCTGATCAGGTTCGAGAGCATCTGCCGCAGGCGCGTCGGGTCGCCGATGAGGTCCCCCAGCCCGCCGCTCCAGGTGAAGCTCAGGGCGATCGCCTCGCGGGCGGCGATCGCCGCGTAGAGGTCGCAGCACTCGCGGAGGAGCGCGCGCGGGTCGAGCGGCTGGAGGTCGAGCTTGAGCTTGCCGGCCTCGACGCGCGAGAGGTCGAGGATGTCGTTGAGGAGGGTCAGCAGCGTCGTCCCGGCGCGGACGATCGTCTTCGCGTAGCGCTTGCGCGTCGGCTCGTCGAGCCCGTCGCCGAGGAGGAGCTGCGCGGTCCCGAGGACGCCGTTGAGCGGCGTCCGGATCTCGTGGCTCATCATCGCGAGGAAGCGGCTCTTGGCCTCATTCGCGCTCTCGGCGTTCAGCTTGGCCTGGCGCAGCGAGACGAGGTGGTCCTCGCGCTCGATCGCCGCGCCGGCCCAGCGCGCGAGGAGGCGGATGAACTCGCGATCGCCCTCGTCGAAGCCGATGCGGTAGTGGGCGGCGGAGCTGAAGTTGACCGTGCCGTAGACCTGGCCGCGGACGCAGATCGGCGCGCCGATGTAGCTCTCGAGCTTGAACGCGGCGTAGCACGGGTGGCCGCTGTGGTCGGAGCTGCCCATGTCGGCGATCGACACGACGTCGTCGGCCTCGAGGGTGATCGCGCAGTAGGTCTGGCCGAGGGGGAAGTGCTGGTCGTCCTCGAGGCCGCCCGGAGACACGTGGGCGACGACGCGGTAGTCGTCGCCGCGGATCTCGCTGACGATCCCGAGCTCGAGGCCAAGGAAGTCGCGACCGATCGCCAGGGCCTCGCGCAGGCGCTCGCGCAGCGACGACGTCGACAGCGCGGCGATCTGGTTGAGCGCGACGAGGCTAGCGATCCTTCGCTCGGCGCGGCGTGCATCGGCGGCGCCGCTCGGCGTCGCGTCATCGCGGACAATGGCGGGGACCGTCACGGTGTAAACAATGTTGGACATTCCCCGGTGAACGACCAGAGTCCGCATCGGGACCGTCTCCCGGCGCCGCTCTGCCCTCTGGGCTGGCCGGCCGGCAAGGTCTGTTGTGACAGGCGGAGCTGGCCGCGAGGCGAGCGCGCAGCGCCGCCCGTGCGCGCGGCGCGAGAGGGTGACGAGGTCGCCGCTCAGGGCCTACGATCGACGGAGGAGTCCGCGATGGAGAACAGCTGGCCGCGAGACGTAACCCTCCCCCCCGCCGATCTGCCCCTACGCGATCGGCTCCGTCACCTCTGCGACTACGCCCGCCTCGCGCCGTCGATCCGCAACAGCCAGCCCTGGCGCCTGCGCCTCGGCGACGACTTCGTCGAGGTCTGGGCGGATCGCAGCCGGGCCCTCGCCGTCGCCGACCCCGAGGGTCGCGGCCTGACGATCTCCTGCGGGGCGGTCCTCGCCCAGCTCGAGGTCGCGGCGCGGGCCGCCTCGCTGGCGACCGCGGTCGAGCGCCTCCCCGACCCCGATGAGCCCGACCTCCTCGCCCGCCTGCGCGTCACCGGCGAGGCCGCGCCGGCGACCGAGGACCCTTGGCTCTTTCAGGCGATCCCGAAGCGTCGGACCAACCGGGGGGTCTTCTCGAGCCACGCGGTCTCGCCGGCGCTCCTCGAGCGCCTGGCCGCGCTCGCCGACGCCTGCGGGGCGCCGATGACCGTCGCGGTCGGCGAGCGGCGGCGGGCGCTCCTCGAGATCGTCCGCGAGGCCGATCGGGCCCAGCGCGCCGACCCGGCCTT
>JAGQIT010000634.1 GCA_020431135.1 Myxococcales bacterium
CGCTTGTAGCCGCGGACCATCGCCGCGACCTCGCTGTCGGTGATGCTGCCGGCCGGGGACTGGAGGCCCTTGCCGAGGGGGCGGGCGCTGTCGGTGGAGTAGAGGCTCATGGCTGGCTCCTATCTGCCTAGGAGGCGGCCGCGTCGGGGACGCGGAGCTCGAGGTTGGAGAGGTGGAGGAGGAGCTTGTAGCGCGGGCCGTCGACCCGCCCCTCGAGGAAGCCGCGGTACGGCGTCCCGTTCTCCTGGAAGATCAGCGGCTCCTTGCCCTTGGCGCCGCCGCCGAGCATGACCATCGCGTCCTCCTCGGCGAGCGACTGGGCCATCGCGTAGAGGAAGTCGTAGGTCAGGCCGTCGACGTGCTTGACGGCGATCGTCCGGCGGAAGCTGAAGCGGGTGATCGCCTGCCCGCGCGGCAACTTGCGGCCGGTCCAGCGCACCGGGGTCTCGTCGTTGACGTTGCCCGGGATGTTGCTCGCCTCCTTGCGCTCGCGCTCGCTGCCGTCGGGTCCGAAGATGACGTCGACGAGGTGCGGCGACACGTGGAGGACCTCGCCGCTCGCCGAGAGGAAGACCGGCGTCGTGTCGGTGAGGTACTTGCCGACCTGCTCGACGTCGATCTCGGGGTCGCCGTCGATCAGCGCCTGGGCGTACTCCTCGCCGTGGGCCGCGACCAGGGCCTCGTGGAGGCCAGTGTCGGTCGCCGCGAGGTAGCGGCGGAAGTTGATCTTCTTGCCCGGGAGCCCCATCGTCGGCCCCGACTCGGCCTTGACCGTGTCGATGACGATGGTGGCGTCGCGGGACGCTTCATTCATCAGGTGGATCTTGCGCATCGTCAGCGGGCTCCTCAGAACATCTCGAAGTCGAGCTCGTCGTCGTCGTCGTCGTCGTCGAAGGTCTCTTGGGCGACCGTCTCGAGCTCACACCAATCGGCGGGCGCCGGAGTGCCGACGAGGGCGAAGAAGCCGCTCTTGTTGCCGATCAGGAAGGCGGTCTCGGCGTTGTAGTCGGCGCGGTAGTTGAAGGCGAAGCGGAAGACGTCGCCGCCGAGGAGGCGCTTTTGCAGGTCCGGGTCGAGGCCGTCGGGGTCGAGGATGTAGACCGAGCGGACCGAGAGATCGAGGACCTCCGTCGGGTCGACCGGGCCGTGGAGGGTCTCCTCCGCGCCGAGGGTCGACGCCACCTTGGCGACCGGCTCGCCCTGCTTGTCGAGGCCGACGAGGTCGCCGTTGGGGACCCAGGTCCCGCCCTCGTCGAAGTACCCCTGCGCGGTCATCCCCGTGCGGATCAGGAGCGCGCCGTCGCGGGTGAGCTCAGCGCGCTCGCAGCGGTCGCCGCCGGGATCGAGCACCTGCCGCTGGCGCTTGCCGTAGAGCTTGGCCCGGTCGAGCTTCGTGATCTTGAAGCTCGACTGGACACCTTTCCAATTGACAATGATCGGTTTGGCCATGTCGCGGCGCCCATCGTGATTGCATCGCCAATGGACGTCAAGCGCGGACGGGGCCATGACGCGCGCGTTGTCCGGTTCAGATCACGCACCGGCCGCGCACGCGCGTTTTGTGCGAATTCGAGCGCGCGCCGCGCAGAGCCGACGAGGGGCGCCGGAGGAACGTTCGGCCAGGCGCCGGGTCATCGCGATCCGACGGCCGCCGTCGGCCCGCGGCGCCGTGATCTCACGCCGAGGGCCGAGGGGGCCGGCGACCAGGCGCCCGCCCGCGGGCGGCCTCGCGGCGCCGAGGCCCTGCGCGCGCTTACCTGTCCCTTTGGTCTTATCGCGCGGGCGGCCGCCGGACGACGACAACCGGCGTCCTCCGGGCGCTCAGCCGTGGTGGAGCACGACCTCGTTGGCGACGATCGTGAAGCTCACGCGCAGGGGATCGAGGCTGCGAAACCACGCCCCGACCTCGCGGCGCAGGCAGGCGACCGCCGGCCGATCGGCGCCGCGGATCGTCGCCTTCGGGAGCGCCCCGCGGGTGTCGACGGCGACGCCGACCTTGCGCTTGGGGTCGTCGACGAGCGCCGCGCAGGCGCCGATCACCGCGCCCGCGCGCAGGCGCAGCTCCGCCTCGAGCTCGCTCCGGGTCTGCGGCGCGC
Organism: Myxococcales bacterium; assembly: GCA_020431135.1. GTDB lineage: Bacteria > Myxococcota_A > Polyangia > Nannocystales > Nannocystaceae > JADJRG01. The sequence continues at coordinate 2,094 of JAGQIT010000634.1, forward strand.
GCGGGACCGCGGCGTCCGTCGACGCGCGGAGCTTCGCCAGCTCGGCGTCGACGTCGTCGGGTCCGTAGCTCCACGCGAGGCGCTCGCGCTGCGCCTGCGCCCACGCGGAAGCGGAGCCGTAGTCCCGCTCGAGGCGCGCGGCGAGGACGTCCCGTTGGGCCTCGGTCGAGGCGACGGCGTCGAGGAGAACGAGAACCGCAGGCGCCTGCGCGGCCTCGGGGAGCTCGGCGAGGAGCAGCTCGCCGAGACGCCGCGCCTGCTCCCGATCGAAGCGCCGCAGGGCGCTGCGCATCGACGCGACCGCGAGGGGCCCGAGGAACGCGAGCGGGACCTCGACGTTCTCCGGCGCCGCGGTCTGCGTCGCCATCGCCTCGGCGAGTGTCGACGCGCAGCCCCACGGATCCGGATCGCGGCGGAAGTCGGCCGCCGAGGCCCGCGCGCAGCGAGCCGCGTCCGCGATCGCGAGGTCGTAGGCGCCGCGCTCCAGGCGATCCTCTGCGAGATCCGCGAGGACGTGGGCGAGGCGCCAGCCGAGGTGATGCTCGTCGCCCTCGAGGTGCTCGATGCCGTCGACGATTCTGACGCGCATCGCCTCGCGCTCGGCCGCGTCGCCGCTGAGCGCGGTGAGCTTGATCATCGTCTCGATCCTCAGCTCCGGGTCCGTCGAGAGCTGGAGAACACGCTCGAGGTGCGCTTTGAACGGCTCGCCGCGCGCCGGGGAGATCCTCGCGCTCTGCTCGGCGGCCCGCGCCCGCAGCTCGCGACCCGCGGCCTCGTCGTCCGCGACCTCGGCGAGCAGCGCGAGCGACCGGGCGACGTCGCCTTCGCTGTAGGGATACGGCAGCGCGTCCGCGAGGAGAACGGCCAAGAGGAGCTTCTCGCCGGCGCTGCGCCGCTCCGCGGCCTCGAGCGCCGCGCGCAGGACCTTGGCCTCCGCCTCGACCTCGGCCTTCGCCGCCGCCTCCGCGCGCTTCGCCTCGGTGAGCGCCACCTTGAGGCAGCGCGCGCTCCCCCACGACTCCGGCGGCGTGATCGTGCGGGCGTAGCGGACGCGGGTGTCTAGGAGGTAGGCGCCGCGCTGGTGGTCGAGATAGCGCCGGCGGCCCTCGTCCCAATCGGCGAAGGACGCCGCGATCGACGGCCGCAAGGTCCCGTCGACCCAGCTCGCCGACAGGCCCTCCCAGCCCATGCCCGCGCCCCATCCCCCCTTGTCCCGCGAGCGCCGCGGCAGCCGGAGCTCGCCGAGGTCGACGCGCGGCGCCTGCCCCTTCGCGGCCTTCGGCGGCTTCGGAGCGGCGAAGATCCGCGTCAGCGCGATCGTCCGCGTGTCCGGGTGGCGCTTGTCGGGCTCGAGCGCGGCGTAGTCGACCGGCGGACAGGGCTCTTCCGGCTCCGCGGGCGCGGGCTCCGAGACCTCGACGTCGCCCTCCGGCACTTCGCTCTGCACGGGCGCGTCGCTCGGCGGCGCGGCGCCCCGACTCGCGCAGCCGACAACAAACACCGCCGCGGCGACGCACGAGAGGATTCGAGAGACGACCACGCCGGACAAGGGTACACCGACGCGGTCAGTCGAAGGTGTAGTTGCCGTCGTCGTCGAAGCCGATCTTCTTCGGCACGCGGTGATCCGCGTCGAAGCGCCGCTTGCCCTCGGCGAGGCTCGCCCAGAACGCCCGGAGCCCGGCGTGCTCGGTCTTGGCGACGAGGCCGTCGATCGCCCGCTCGGGGAAGATGTGGACCTGGACCCGGCCGCTGCGCAGCGACTTGCCGATCACCCACAGCTCCTGGATCCGATCGTCGCTCATCGCTAGGCAGCCGATCGACGCGCAGCGCCCGTGGATCATGATCGCCGAGCCCGTCGACCGCTGGGCGCGATCGCGGCGGTTCGGGTAGTTGACGTGGAGCGCGAGGTAGTAGTCGCTGCGCGGCTTGAAGAAGTCGATCTCGTAGAACCCCTCCGGGACCTGGCCGTCGCCCGTGCGGGTCTTTGGGCCAGGTCCGCCAGAAGCCGCGCAGATCCGGTAGGTGGTGATCGGCTTGAGCGGCCCATCGGCGGCGTCGCTCGCCCAGACCTCGAGCTCCTTCTCCTCCTTGAACACGCGGAAGAGCGCGCGCCGCGGCGGGAAGGCGACGCCCGCGGCGGCGAAGAGCCCCTTGACCTCGGCCTCCTTGCTGGCGAAGGCGAGCTCGTCGCGGACCTTGCCCGAGCGGCCGCTGTCCTCCTTGCCGAGCTTCCACGTCCGGATCGCGGTCGGCGGCCCCTCGACCTCCGGCTCGGGCTCCGG
>JAGQIT010000635.1 GCA_020431135.1 Myxococcales bacterium
CTTTCCCCCGCGAGGCTCGCCGCCGCCGACGGAGCCGCGCTGCGCCCGGCCTACCGCGGCTGCCTCGGCGACTTCGCGGTCGGCGAGGTCGCCGGCGAGACCTACGTTCTCTACGGCTACGGCGCGACCGGCCGCGTCGATCGCCTCGCCGCCGACGGCTCGCTGGCGGAGGCCTACGACCTGCCGATCGGCGCGTCGGCGCTGCGCTACGCGAGCCCGAAGGGGCCGGCCTCCGACGCCAAGGTGCCGATCGCGGCGCTGCGCGAGATCGGCGGCCTGGGCCCGCGCAAGCTCTTCGTCGTCGCGGAGCTCAACGTCGCCAACGAGAATTGGGACGACCGCCTCTTCGCGCTCCGCGGGCGCAGGTGGAAGGAGGCCGGGTACTTCGTCAGCGAGCTCTACCCGCGCGGCGACGCCGGCGTGCTCGGGTACGCGGGCAGCGAAGAGGAGCGCGACGTCAGCCAGTTCTCCGCGGTCGCGGGCTCGATCCGCGCGCCCGATCTCGAGGTGATCCTCGAGCACGCCCACGCTGCGGGCGCCGGCCCAGACACCCTCGACGACATCTTCGGGCCGCCGGGGATCGACGTCTACGACTACGCCGTCTCGCGCCGCGGGCCGATCCTCGCGCTCGTCCGCTACCACGACCGACTCGGCGGCGGCGAGGCGAAGCCGGTCGGGAGCTGGCTGCTGGTCTGGGGCGCGGACGGGCGACTCGCGACGCTCGAGCGGGTCCGTGAGTCCTTCGAGCTCGACGACGGCCGGGTGGTCGCGGGGGACGACGCGGGCTACGTCCTCCTCGACGGCGCGCTCCGGCGCTGGCGCGCGGGCGCCTTCGAGAACCTGTCGATGCCCGCGTTCGTCGGCGCGAGCGAGGGCTGCACGTACCTCCTGGGGGTCGACCCGGAGCGCCGGCTGTGGGCCGGCTGCGGCCGCGAGCTCGCCCGCCTGGAGGGCGACGCGTGGATCCGCGAGACCATCCCCGACGGCGCGGGGACGATCGCGGGGGTCGAGCAGGGCGCGCTGTGGAGCCGCGCGGGCGACGACTCGCTCTGGTCACGCGCCGCCGACGGCACATGGACGCGCCACGCCGTCCCTGTCGACGCGCCGGCGGTCGCCGACGTCTCCGGTCCCCACACGCGGCTGAAGGTCAGCAGCGACGGCGCCGCGTGGCTCCTCCGCGAGTTCATCCACACAGACGACGTCACGCCCGCCGGGCAGCTCCTGTCGACCTCCTTCGTCTACACGTCGCGGCCGCTCGAGAGGCCCAACGCCTGTCGCGGCGTCGATCCGCAGCGGCCGGCCGAGCCCGCGCGGCCGCTCACGCGATGAGGATGTCTTTTAGGACACACTCGCGCCGCGAGCCGACCGCCGGCGCAGCGTCCTCGCAGGCCGCGGCAGGGCTGCCCCGAAGACGGCGCGCGCTCTCGCTCGCCCGCGCCGACGCCCGGCGCTCTCTCGTTCAGGCTCCTAGCTCAGCCCCTTGAGGAGCGCCTCGACGAGCGCCGGCGCGGCGTCGATCCCGGTGGTCCGCTCGAAGGGCCCGAGGCCGCCGGGCGCCCAGACGTTGAGCTCGAGGACCTTGCCGGCGAGGACGTCGACGCCGACGACGCGCAGGCCGGCGGCGCGCAGGTGCGGGCCGAGCTCCTTGAGGAGCGCGCGCTCCCCCTCGCTGAGGGTCGCGGCCGCCGGCCGACCGCCGGCGTGGAGGTTCGAGCGCAGCTCGCCGGCCGCGGGGATCCGGCGGACGGCGACGAGCTCCCCCTCGACCACGAGCGGCTCGCCGTCGACGAGAACGATCCGCGTGTCGCCGGCGGCGGCGTCGGGGAGGAGCTCCTGGACGACGACGGCGCCGCGATCGAGGAGGAGCTCGACGAGCGGCCGCGGGTTGGTGGTCCGCGCGTCGACGGCGATCACGCCGATCCCGCGGGTGCCGCGGGCCGGCTTGATGACGACCTCGGGGCCGAGCCTGTGGATCGCCGCGAGGACGTCATCGACGTCGGCGGCGACCGCCTGGGCCGGGCGCAGCGCGGCGGGCAGCTCCGAGAGGAACGCCTTGGTCGCCGTCCGCTCGAGGGCCGCGGCGGGGTTGATCACCGCGACGCCGCGGCGCGCGAGGAGGCCGAGCATCCACAGCGTGAACTCGAGCTGCTGCGGCGCCCCGAAGCGCGCCGGGTTGAGGCGGACGAGGACGGCGTCGCTCGCCTCGACCGCGAGGGACCGGGCCTCGGCGCCGCGCAGCTCGCCGAGGGCGTCGAGGGACGTCGGCGCGAGGCGAGCGCGGATCGTCGGCATGCCGCCGGCGTCGACGCTGAGCCCCCCGAGCTCGGCGACCCAGCTCTCGATCCCGGCGCGCGCGGCCGCGACGACCATCCGCGCCGTCGTCATCGACGGGATGAGCTCGGCGACTTGGTTGACGAGGAATAGCGCTCTCATTCTTCAAACACCTCCGGCGGCACCAGGGCCTCGGCGCGGGCGTCGTCCATCTCGACGCCGATGTGGAGAATCCGCGAGCCCGTGGGGCTGATCGGGTTGACGCTCTTGCCGATGACGACGCCGTCGTGCGGCGCGTGGTACTCGCGGATCACGTCGCCGAAGGCGTCGCGGACCCGGGCGATCCGCTCGCCCTCGACCACCCGCGTGGCGACGTCGGGGATCACCTCGAGGATCCCGCCGCGGTCGGTGTACATCCAGTACGAGCGGGCGCAGAAGATCGGCGTCCGCGCGTCCTTACGCCGCTTGCGCGGGAGCATCTCGGCGTCGGCGAGGAGGTCGCGGATGCCCTGCCGCGTCGACTTGACGTAGCGGTACTGGAAGCGCTGCGGGTCGCCGACCTCGACGGTGATCGACGGGATCCCGCGCTCCATCGCCGCGCCGCGCAGGGTGTGGTCGCTCGCCGGGTTGTGGACGACGATCTGCGGGCGCAGCCGCGCCGCCATCGACCGGGTCTGCTCGTTCTCGAGGTCGGCGCGGACGTAGAGGCTGTTGACGCGGCCGAAGCTCGCGGTGTGGAGATCGACGAGGAAGTCGAACTGATCGATGATCCGCTCGAGGAGGCGGCTGGCGTAGAGGCGCGCGACGTTGCCGTCGGCCTTCCCCGGGAAGGTGTGGTTGAGGTCGAAGCTCCGGTAGATGTAGCGCTCGTTGGCGTGGAGCCCGGGGACGTTGACGCAGACAACCCCGCACAGCGTGCCGCGGAGGTTGGCGATGTCGAGGTGCTGGAAGATGTCGTGGATCACCCGGATGCCGTTGAGCTCGTTGCCGTGGACCGCCGCGGTGAGCCCGTAGACCGGCCCCGGCTTGCGCCCGCGGGCGACGAGGATCGGGATCAGGATGTCCGAGGCGAGGCCGTCGGCGACGATCTCGACATAGACTCGGGTGATCTGTCCGGTCGGCAGCTCGTCGACGTTGAGGTGGGTCGTGCGGTGAATTGTCCGGCGGTCGGCCACGGCGCCTCCACATGACTCCATAGCAGAGTCCCGCGGCGACGCCGAGCGCTACGGCGCCGCGCCGCCCGTGGCAAAAGTCCCGCGGCGACCTACGCCGGCGAGGCCCTCACGGCCCGCGCGCGCGGGCGACCGCGCGCGTCACGTCGAGGCCCGCCGCTACTCGCCCTCGCCGACAGGCTCGCGGCCGATGTGGATCGACCAGTCGCTGGTGTCGAAGAGGACCGGCTTCTCGTTGCGCAGGAGGTCGATGATCGCGCTGAACTCCGCCGGGTTGTCGATCCGATGCTGGAAGTTGCCGCCGGTGCTGCGCCACAGCCGGAGGTAGCCGCAGTGGTCGTTGAGGTCCCATCGCGCGTTGTAGCCAGTGATCGCTTCGCGTGCCATTGTCGCTCCTTTTCGCCGCCGCTGCGGCGCCCCGCGGGATGTCGCGGGGATCGACCGTGGATAGCCGATCCGCGGCGGCGCGCGGCCGGCGTCCTTTGCGTCTGCGCCGCGCTAGCGCGCGGATCTTCTGCGCGCCGCGGGTCCGCGCGGCTATCATCCGCCGTCCGTGACCCAGCTCCTCGCGGCCGCGCTCGTCGCCTACGTCGTCCTCACCTACGCGCTCGCGCTCCGCTCGCGTCGACGGATCCGCAGCGCCGAGGACTTCCTCGTCGCCGGTCGCCGCCTCCCGCTCGGGCTCGCCGCGGCGACGCTGCTGGCGACGTGGTTCGGCGCCGGGACCATGCTCACCGCCGCCGACGCGATCCACGGCGGCGGCCTGCGCCTCGCCGCCCTCGAGCCTATCGGCGCCGGGCTCTGCCTGCTCCTCGCCGGGACCTTCCTCGCCGAGCGCCTGTGGTCGCTGCGCCTCCTCACCGTCGCCGACCTCTTCCGCGTCCGCTTCGGTCCGCGCGCCGAGCTCCTCTGCGCGGCCCTGACGGTGCCGACCTTCCTCGGCTGGATCGC
>JAGQIT010000636.1 GCA_020431135.1 Myxococcales bacterium
GCCGCGCAGAAGGTCCCCGTGTTGCCGCAGAGATCGAGGAGCCGGCGGTGCTGGCCGAAGTCGTAGGAGGCGAGGACGACGTCGACGATCTTCGCCATCGTCGCCTCCATGTACGTCGAGTACTCGGCGGCGACCTCGTCGGCGACCTCGCTGACGTCGTCCTTGAAGTAGTCGCGGAGCGTGAAGGTCGAGGTCGCGCCGTCGCTGCGGACGAGCGCGTCGACGTCGACGAGGGCGCGGAAGACCTCGTCGTAGTAGTCGAGGAGGTAGGTCGTCGTCTTGAAGGGGCGGTCGTCGCCGCGGATCAGGAAGTCGGCGAGCTCGGCCGGCGTCTCGAGTCCGTCCGGGCCCTCGCGCAGGAGGCCGAGGGCGACGCAGGCGTCGACGAGGATCCGCCCCGAGCGCGCCGGCAGGCCGCGCTCGGCGAGGAGCTCGGCGCGCCGCCTCGGCGACGCGCAGGCCGTGAAGAGGTCGAGCTGGTAGGCGCCGAGGAGCACCTTGGTCTTGATGAAGCCGTTGAGGAGCTCGAGGAGGAGCGCCTCGCCCTTGGTGTCGTCAGTCATGGGTGCCTAGCTCCTGGATCTCGCGCCAGATCGCGTCGAAGAGGCGGCCGCGCAGGCGCCGGTGGTGGTTGAGCGCGGCGAGGAAGATCGCCTGGTCGTCGACGGCGGTGATCCTCGCGGCGATGAGCTCGGCGGTCTCCGCCGCGTGCTCGACGTCGGCGGTCATGTGCACGCGGTGGAAGACGCAGTCCTCCTCGGCGACGCCGAGGCGGCGCAAGAGGTGATAGATGGTCCCGTGGTTCGCCGGCGTCCCGTACTCGAGGGCGAAGAGGACGGCGTAGCCCCAGGCCGGGTTCGCGTGGCGAGCGCAGCGGACCCGGTTGTTGAGGTAGGCGTGGGCCTCGACGAGGTCCGGCCGATCGTCGAAGCCGTCGGCGACGTCGAGGGCCCGGAGGAGGCGCTGGAGGAGGAAGGGGTGGGCCTCGGCCGACACCTCGCCGCCGCTCTCGTCGTAGAGGTTGCGGGCGATGACGCTGGCCTCGCCGAGGTCGCGGCTGAGCGCGAGCTCGGTGAGCTCGCGGTAGAAGAGGCGCGAGCGGTGCCAGTGGTGGCGCAGGTAGATCCTGAGCGCGGCGATCGTCGGCGTCCCTTCGAAGAGGTGCACCGACATCGGGTGGCGCGGGCGCGAGCCGCCGTCGAGGACCCCGCGCACGCGCTCGAGGAAGGCGTCGGGCGCCAGCGCTTCGGGGAGCTCTTCGCGCGGGATCGCGGCCTCCTCGAGCGCCCGGCCGGCGATCGACAGCCACCAGCGCAGCGCGTAGGTGCGGTGGTCGGTGTCGGCGTAGAGATCCCAGAGGAGGCCGTGGTAGGCGGCGTAGTCGGGATCGTCGGGATCGTCGGCCGCGACCGCCCGGCGGGCGAGCTCGGCGACGGCGCGGTGGGCCTCTGCGGCGGCGTCGGGGTCGTCGTGATCGAGCGCCCGCTGGACGCTCGCCACGAGGGTCGCGCTCGCCTCGTCCTTCATGCCTCACCTGCGATCGTCAGCCAGCCGCGCAGCTCCGGGATCCGCCCGCGGACGGCGTCGGCGTAGCGCCGCTGGAGGCGCGCTGTGATCGGCCCGGGGGCGGCGAAGGGGCGGCCGTCGAGGGCCGCGATCGGCCGGAGCTCGGCCGCCGAGTTGGCGAGGAAGAGCTCGTCGGCGGCGAGCGCCCGGTGGCGCGGGAGCGGGGCCTCGCGCGTCGGGATCCCGTCGCGCTGCGCCAGATCGAGGAGCGTCGCTCGGGTGACGCCCGGGAGGATCGGCGCGCTCAGGGGCGGGGTGTGCAGGATCCCGTCGAGCACCGCGAAGAGGGTCGCGCCGGTGGCCTCGGCGAGGGTCCCGTCGGCGGCGCAGAAGAGCGCGTCGTCGAGGCCGCTGGCCCGGGCCTCGCGGAGCGCGAGGAAGGAGCGGCCGTAGAAGCCGGCGTGCTTGGCCGTCGGGATCCAGCCGTCGCCGTGGCCGAAGCCGGCGACGCGGACGCGGACGGTCGCCCCGGGGGTCGAGCGCGGGCGCCAGGTGAGGACCGCGAGGTGCGGGCGGTTGTCCGCGCCGATCCCGAGCGCGTCGTCGCCGTAGTAGGCGAGCTGGCGGACGTAGCCCTCGCCGAGCCCGCTCGCGCGGACGACCTCGACGCTGGCGTCCATCACCTCGGCGGGGCTGTGGGCGAGCTCCATGAAGAGCGCGCGGGCGCTGGCGAAGAGGCGGCGGACGTGGTCCTCGAGGCGGAAGATCGCCGGGCGCCCGTCGTCGCCGCGGTAGAAGCGGCCGCCGTCGAAGACCGCCGTGCCGTAGTGGAGCGAGTGGGCGCCGACGCCGACGGTCGCCGCCGCCGCGTCGACGAGCTGTCCGTCGAGCCAGATCGCTGCGCGGCCGTCCATCAGGCGCCCCCTCGGCCGGGGGGCGGCGCGGCGCGGACGAGGTCGCGGACGGCGACGCCCGCGGCGGCTGCCTC
>JAGQIT010000637.1:0-6032 GCA_020431135.1 Myxococcales bacterium
CTCCCGCGCGCCGTCACGCCGGCCCCGGTCGACGCCCTCGAGGGGACGCTGCTCCTCGACCGCTACCGGATCCTCGAGCGCCTCGGCGCCGGCGGCATGGGCGTCGTCTACCTCGCGGAGCACGTCACGATCCGCAAGCGCTGCGCGATCAAGGTCCTCAGCGACGAGTTCGCCAACAAGCCGGACATCGTCGATCGCTTCCTCCAGGAGGCCCGCGCGGCGTCGATGATCGCCCACGAGAACGTCGTCGAGATCACCGACTTCGGCCAGACGCCGAGCGGCTCGGTCTTCTTCGTCATGGAGATGCTCCAGGGCGAGGATCTGTCGGCGACGATCCACCGCGAGGGGGCGCTGCCCTGGGAGCGCGTGCGGCCGATGATGATGCAGATCTGCCGCGCCCTCCAGGCGGCCCACGACAACGGCATCATCCACCGCGACATGAAGCCCGAGAACTGCTTCCGCATCGAGCGCAGCGGGACCAAGGACTTCATCAAGGTGCTCGACTTCGGGATCGCCAAGGTCACGAGCGACGAGACCGAGGGCAAGGGCCTGACCAAGACCGGGATGATCTTCGGGACCCCGGAGTACATGTCCCCGGAGCAAGCCCAGGGCCAGCGCGTCGATCACCGCGCCGACATCTACGCCGTCGGCGTGATCCTCTACGAGCTCCTCACCGGCCAGACCCCGTTCACCGCCGACACCTTCATGGGCGTGCTGAGCAAGCACATGTTCGAGGTCCCGCCGTCGCCGTCGGCGGTCGCCCCCGAGGGCGTCAAGATCCCGCGCGCCGTCGAGGCGGTGATCCTCAAGGCGCTGCAGAAGGACCCGAACCACCGCTTCTCGTCGATGACCGAGATGATGGAGGCGATCGAGGGGGCGAGCAGCGGCAAGGCGGTCGCCGTCGTCGCCGAGAACATCGTCAAGCCGCCCTCGGGGCCGCTCCTCGGCTTCAGCGGCGAGACCGAGGACATCGCCCCGGAGCGCAGCGGCAGCTCGGCGTGGATCGTCCTGACGATCGCCGTTCTCGTCACCGCGGCCCTCGCGGCGCTCCTGCTCCTCGACGACGACGACGAGCCCGAGCCTGAGACCGCGCCGCAGGCCGCCACCCGGCCGCCGCCGGCCGTCGTCGCCCCGCCGGTCAAGCCGGAGAAGACGGACAACACGGAGGCCGCGGCGACGACGGTCAAGCTGACGCTGACGACGAACGTCGAGGCGGAGGTCTTTGATCCGGACGAGGGCGTCGTCCTCGGGTCGACGAACTCGCCCGACGGGATCACCGTCGTCCGCTCGTCGGAGCCGCGGACCTTCGTCCTGCGCGCCGACGGCTACGAGGAGCAGAGGATTCAGCTCGTCCTCGCCGACGACCAGCGGCAGAGCTACGAGCTCGACCCGGTGGCGAAGTCGAAGAAGGGCGGCAAGAAGGGCAAGAAGAAGGGCGGCGGCAAGACGACCGCGGAGACCGGGGGCTCTGGGGGCTCCGGGGGCTCTGGGGGCAGCGGCGGCTCGGGCGGCTCGGGCGGCGGCACCAAGGGCGGCTCGCTCGGACTCAAGGACCCCTTCGGCGGCGTCGGCAAGTAGCCGGCGTTCTGGGCGCGCGTCGCCGGTCTGAGCGTGTCGTCACCTCTCCGAGGTAGATGTCTGAAGGGACACCTCCTCGTCGGCGCGATGTGCTCGTACCGGACGCGAGCTCGCGGCGGGGCGCGGCGGCGCAGCTCGCCGCGAGCCCCGACAGAGCCTTGAGCTCCGCGCCCAGCGAGCGGCCTGCGACAGAGCCCGTGTCAGCGCTGAGGTCGTGCGGCCGCGGGTCACGACGGATCCGCGGCCGCCGGGCACCTCTGCGAAATAGCTGCTCCTAAAGACAGCTTCCTAGTCGGCGCTAGCGAGCGCCTGCGGGCTGAGCTCGCTCGGGCGCGGGAGGGCGAGCGCCGCGCTCAGGAAGGCGACGATCCCCGGGATGTCGTTGGCCGCCCAGACGTCGGGGTCGCGCGGGTTGAAGCGCCAGAAGAGGCTCGGCGCGCGGAGGTGCTGGCGGTAGCTGGCGAGCACCGGGAAGACCTCGACGCAGGCGGCCCAGCAGTCGAGGTTGTGGTGCTGGTGATCCTCCTGCTCGCCGGTGAAGACGTCGAAGATCCGGCTGGCGAGGCGGCGGTAGCGGGTGCTCTCCTGGGCGCCCGCGAAGGCGGCGCAGAGGCGGCGGTAGGCGGCGTAGCACGGGCGGTCGCGGACGCTCGCCGGGATCACCGTGCCCATGAACGAGTGGAGGTTGAGGCCCGCGCGGGGGCGGATCGCGGCGAGGAGGGCGGCGAGGCGCTCGCTCTCCGGCTCGCTGAGCGGGTGGGGGCCGCGGTAGGTCGGCGCGCCGGGCCTCGGCGAGCCGGCGGCCGGGAGGCGGCTCGGGGTCGCGCCGGGGGGGAGGGGGTAGTTGCGGTTGAGATCGACGCCGCGGGCGTTGGCGCGGAGCTGCGGGAGCTCGCCGATCCCTCCCTGCGCGGCGGTCCGGGCGTAGCCGTCGGGGTTGATGCAGGGGATCGCCCAGACCTCGGCGGCGCGGAGCGGCGCGACCTCGGGGGCTCCGGCGGCGAGGCGAGCCAGGAGCTCGAGGACGACGTGGGCGCCGATCCACTCGACGCCGTGGATGTTGGCGCCGATGACGACACGCGGCGCGCTCGGGCGCAGGGCGGGCACCCGAAGGGCGCGCAGCGGTCGTCCTTCGACGCTCTCGCCGTAGACGACGAGCTCCCCGCCCAGGCGGGCGGCGAGCTCGTCGACGGCGGCCTCACGGGCCTCCGGGTCGCGGTAGGGGGCGAGGCTCACGACGAGACCGAGTCGTCGACCGCGGCGGTCGTCGGCGTCTCATCGGCTGCCGCGAGGAGCTCGCCGCCGACCTCCGCCGCGAGCGGCTCGTCGGCGGCCTCGTCGGTCTCGACCTCTGCCTCGACCACGGCGGCCTGGGCGGGGGCGGCCTCGGCCGGGCTGGCCTCGTCGCTCGTCGCCTCGACCGCAGCCGGAGCCTCGGGCGCCGCGTCCACGGACGCGACCTCCTCGGGGGCCTCGTCGGGCTCGGTGACTTCGGAGGCCTCGCTCGTCTCTGCGGCGACCTCCTGCGCGCTCCCTTCGGCTTCGGCTTCGGCTTCGGCTTCGCCCTCGGCGATGACCGGCGGCGGCGCCCGGAGGTCCCCCTTCGGGCTGTCCGGGCGGCTGACGGCGATCGTCACGCCGCCGACGTCGACGCCCTCGAGGGTCGTCGAGATCCGGTCGTAGTCGTCCTCCGGCGCGCGGAAGAGGGTGCTGGCGTCGCGGACCGTGAGGTCGCGGATCGCTCGCCCCTCGAGGCTGAGGTGCTCGCGCAGGAGGGCGCGGATCGTCGCGGCCTTCTGCCCGTGGGTGCGCCCGAGGTTGAGGCGGATCTTCACGAACTCCTCGTCGGGGATCGCGGCCTTCGGGGCGCGCCGCGACCGGGTCTTCGCCGGCTTGGCGTCCGCGTCCGCGGGCGTGTCGGTCTCCTCGGCAGCGGCCTCGGCCTCGGCCTCGGCGGCTGCCTCCTCGGCCGCGACCGCCTCCTGCTCGCTCTTGTCGAGGAACTTCTCGTCCTCGAAGTCCTGGAAGGTGAAGCGGGCGGACCAGACCTCCCAGAAGTCCTTGTGCGGCGGCGCGGTGAGCTCCGGCAGCTCGATCGGCTGCGCCTTGCGGCGGCGGCGGCGGCGGCGGCGCTTCTTCGGCGGCGCGTCGTCGGCCTTGGCCTCGGCCACGTCGTCAGCGTCGGCGTCGGCGTCGGCGTCGGCGTCGGCGTCCGCATCGACGTCGCCCTCCGCATCGACGTCGCCCTCCGCCTCGGCGTCCTCGACGACCTCAAAGTCGGCTTCGATCGCATCGGAGGGGGCTTGTGCGGGGGTCTCCGCGACGGGCGCGGCCGCGACGGCGTCGACCTCCTCGGCCTCGTCTTCGGCGTCGTCGCCCGACAGATCCTCGATCTCGACCTCGTCGTGGAGGGAGTCGATCACCGCGCGGCGGCGTCCCTTGAGCGTCAGGTCGTCGAGCTCGTCGACCTCGCCGAAGTGATCGCGGACGACGTCGAGCTCGCTCTCATCGATGTCGATGATGATCTCGTCCTGGCTCACGCGCGGCAGCTCCTTGGGCTTGGCCTGCTTGGCGCTGTTGCTCCCGCGGCGGCGGCGGCGGCGGCGGCGGCGGCCTGAGCCCGAAGCGCCGGACTCGTCCTCGTCCTCGTCCTCGTCCTCCTCTTCGCTGTCGGTCTCCGCTGCGGTCGCCACGTCCTCGTCGTCGCTCGGCGACGCCTCGGTCGCCTCGTCCTTCTCCGAGCGCCGACGACCGCGACGGCGGCGGCGACGACGGCGGCGGCGCGGCTGGTCATCGCCCTCGGCCTCGCTGTCCTCGGACGCCTCGGCCTCGTTCTCGGTCTCGTTCTCGTCCTCGTCGGCGTCTGTCGACGCATCGGGCTCGCCGCTGGTGGACTCGTCATCGGCGCGCTCGCCCTTGGCCTCGACCGCCTCGTCCTCGTCGCGGTCGCGGCGGCGCCGGCTCCTGCGCTGGCGACGGACGCGGCGTGCCCTCCGCGGGCGCTCCTCGCCGTCGGCTTGGGTCTCCTGGGCCTCCTGGGCCTCATCGGTCACCGTAGGCTCTGCCTCCGTGGCCTCGGTCTCGGGCGCGGTCGCCTTGAGCTCCGCGTCGGTCGTCGCGGGCTCCGCGGACTCTGTCACTGCAGGTGCGACGGCGGTCTCGGTGTCCTGGGTGTCCTGGGTCCCCTGGGCCTGGGGTGCGGCGCCGCTGTCGTCCTCGTCCCGACGGCGACGGCGGCCGCGGCTGCGCTCGCGATCGCCGTCGCGGTCACGATCCCGGTCGCGGTCCCGGTCGCGGTCCCGATCCCGTGAGCGTCCGTGGCGACGGTCTCGGTCGCGGTCGCGGTCACGCCCGTGCTCACGGCGGCGGCCGTCGCGGCGACCGTCACGCTCGCGGGAGCGCCGACGCGGGCGCTCGTCGTCGTCGCGCTCGCGGGGACCCTCTGACTCGGCCGCCTCGCGGGGCGCCTCGTCGGAGTTCTCGGCGCCCTCGGAGCTCTCGGCGCCCTCGTGGCCCTCGTGGCCCTCGTGGTCCTCCGCGTCCTCGGGACGGCGGCGGCGCTTCGGCTTCATCGCCCGCTCGAGGAGCAGCGCGATGACCTGCTCGCCGCGGGGATCCCCCATCAGCCCGCGGGCGAGGGCGACCCACTCGGGCGACACCTGCTCGGGGAAGCGGTGCGAGATCTCGTCGAGCTTGAGCTCCATGCGCGCGGCCTGGAGCTGCTCCGCCGGCGGGAGGTGGCGCTCCTTCGGCTTGATCGTCGGGTACTGGAGCTTGAGGTAGTAGAAGTTGCCGATGTCGCGGGGGCCGATCAGCGAGATCGCCGTCCCCTTGCGCCCGGCGCGGCCCGTACGGCCTGTGCGGTGGACGTAGCTCTCCGCGTTCTCGGGGAACGAGTAGTTGATGACGTGGGTGACCTGGCTGATGTCGATGCCGCGGGCGGCCACGTCGGTGGCGACGAGGAAGCGGATCTTGTGCTCCTTCATCGCCTTCATCACCTTCTCGCGGGCGAACTGCGTGAGGTCGCTCGACAGGGCCTCGGCGCTGTAGCCCTCGCGGGTGAGGACGTTGGCGACGAGCTTGGTCTCCTCGCGGGTGTTGCAGAAGACGATCGCCCGCGCCGGATCCTCGATGGTGATGATGTTGAGGAGGTCGCGGTGCCGGACCATCCCCGAGATCATGTAGTAGGTGTGGTCGATCTCCGCGGCCGCGACCGAGTCGCTGGAGAGGGTGATCATCGCCGGCGTCTTCATGTAGCGCCGGGCGATCCGCTGGATGTCGCTGGGTAGCGTCGCCGAGAAGAGGCAGGTCTGGTGGTCGGCGGTGCACGCGTCGAGGATCGCGCGGATGTCCTCGAGGAAGCCCATCGACAGCATCTCGTCGCACTCGTCGAGGATGACGGTGCGGCAGCGGTCGAGGCGGAGCGTGCGCCGGCGGATGTGATCGAGGATCCG
>JAGQIT010000637.1:6103-11130 GCA_020431135.1 Myxococcales bacterium
GGGAGGAGCTCGATGTTGAGGTGGGCCGCGAGGCGGCCGAGCTCGACGCAGACCTGCTTGGCGAGCTCACGCGTCGGCAGGACGACGATAAGCTGGACGCCGGTGTCCTTGGCGGGCGCCGGATCGAAGCGGGCGGCGAGCCAGGGCAGGCAGAACGCGCCGGTCTTGCCGCTGCCGGTGTGCGACTGGACCATGAGGTCGCCGCCGCGGACGAGCGGGCCGAAGGCCTTGGACTGCACGGGGGTCGGCCGGAGCCAGCCCATCGCCGTGATCGCTGAGCGCAGCTTCGGGTCGAGGTTGAAGTCGTCGAATTCCGCGGGCAGGGCGGGTTCGGCGGCGTCGTCGGAGGCCTCCGTCGCCTCGGGCGCCGGCGAAGCCTCCACGGGGGACGCGTCGACGTCGGCCTCCGCGGCGTCGGCGGACGCCTCGGGGGACGCGTCGACGTCGGCCTGAGCCTCAGCGGGCTCGGCGGACGCCTGCGAAGCCTCCGCGGCGGGCGCGTCGGCGTCGCTCTCCGCGGCCTCGGGAGCGGGCGCCGCAGCGTCGCTCTCGGGGGTCACGGAGTCCGCCACGTCGCCTGAGTCCGCGGAGCTCGACGCCGGGGGGGCGTCGCCGCTCGCGGTCGGCTCGTCGGGGGGCGTGGCGCCTTCTTCGGGGGTGGTCAGTGAGTCATCAGGGACACGGTCCAGCTGGTCGCTGGACTCGGGGGGCTGAGCCATGTTTCAGAGATCCTAGAGCCCGAGAAGCTCCTGGCGATCCTGGTCCTCGCGCCGGCTCCGATCGAGATACGCGTCGAATATGACCGAAATGCGGTCAATCTTGCGTCCGATCTCGGAGTCCTGGGCGGAGCAGATCGCCCGGGTCTCGTGGAGAAGAGTGGAAAATCGTTCACCTGCTTCGGTGGTCCTCGGGTGTCCGGGCGGTCGTGTTTGATCGAGCAAGGTCACGAGTCGATCACGGACGAGCTCCACGCGGTAATCACACCGAGCCTTACTGGGGTCGAGGTCGTCACGCTGGAGCGTGAGTCCGACATAGACGCCAGAGAACACATAGACTACGGCGGCGACGCTGAGGGCGAGCCACAACGCCGCATTGATCCACCGAAGATTGGGTGATGGTGGGTTCAGTGCGCTCGGAGTGTCCCAGGCTTTGCGCACCCGGTCAAGACGACTTCGCCCCCTCGGCCGGCCCCTCCGGAGTCGGCTGGAATTGCCGGCATCGGCCGTCTAGAGGCCCCGCGGCGGGTCCCAGCTGTGGATCGGAGGAGCCCCCGGAGGCCGCCTCCGTGGCCGTGATCGGCGGCCGGCGACGGCAGGCTTGGGAGGTTCGCGGGATGACGCCGCTAGTTACGCGTGATGAATTTCACGAACTCCTCCTGGCTTGGACGGAGGGTCGTGCTGCCGGGGCGAAGTCGCCGAATTTGGCACGCAGGGGGCTCGTTGGACGACGCCCGGTAGCAGGTCGAGGCGGCGCTGAGATCGATCGCCATGCCGCCGAAGGTGAGGCCAGACCAGCTCGCCATGTCGAGGGGGATCACCGTCGTGTTCGAGCTGAAGGCGTCGAGCTCGACGGTCACGAGCTGGCCCTGCTCGAGGACGAGGGGTGCGGCGAGATCGGCGTAGGGGACGCCATTTCGGACGTCGATGAGGTCGGACTCGTCGCGCAGATCGACGATCTTGATCGCCGCGGGGCCGCCCTGCGAGCCGACCTGAGGGAGGGCCGTGACCAGGTAGACCCCGGGGTTCACGGGGACGACGAAGTCGCCGCCGGCGAAGGTCGAGGCGCTGTAGAAGAAGGGCCCGAGGGCGTCGGTCTCGTCCGCCAGGCGGATCCGCTCGACCATGATCTGCGCGGAGACCGCGCATTCGCTCTCGGTGCCGTCCTCGCTCGGCTTGCAGATCCCGTCGCCGAGGACGACCTCGCCGCGCAGGAGAACGCGGTAGGGCAGGGTGATCGTCGGCAGCTCGACGGTGTCGGCGGCGATCTCCGTGCCGATCGCCACGGAGCGGAAGATCGACCCGACCGGCGGCTCGATCCGCAGATCGTAGGGGAAGGGATCGACGAGATCGTAGGGCCCCGGGCTGAGGAGGAGCTCGCAGCTCTCCGCCGTGCAGGCGACGCCGTTGCGCGTGAAGCGGGTCTTGGTCGGCGACTCCTCGCCGGGGACGTAGAGCGGCAGGCAGCCGGCGTTCTCCCACTGCGTCGGCTCGCCCTCCATCGCCGGCTCCGGGAGGCTGAAGATCCCCGAGGGGGTGAGGGTCGCCTGCGGCGTGCAGGCGCTCGGCTTCGAGCTCGGGGTGACGTCGCTGAGGCACTCGGTCCCGCAGCAGGTGAAGCTGCCGAGCTCGTTGCTGTAGAGGTTGGCCGGGCTCCCCGCGAGGGTGACGCTGACGGCGCCCGCCGGCCGCCAGTGCGGCAGGCAGAGCTTGCCCCCGAGGGGCGTCGGCGGCGAGTCGCCGCCGGGGTCAGCGGCGGTGA
This sequence comes from Myxococcales bacterium, assembly GCA_020431135.1. GTDB lineage: Bacteria > Myxococcota_A > Polyangia > Nannocystales > Nannocystaceae > JADJRG01. Next base: position 8,582 of record JAGQIT010000637.1, read on the forward strand.
AGCTCGGCGTCAGATCGAAGGTCAGGCGCGGCAGGCCGTTCTCCGCGGCCAGCGGCTCGAGGCTCGCGGTCATCGGCACCTCGCGGGCCTCCTCGACCTCGCCCTCGCAGTGCGTGTAGACCGTGGCGAGGAGGTTCGCGGTGCCGTCCGTGGTCATCAGGTCGGCGCGGCGGTAGGCGTCGCTGCCCTCGAGGTCGAGGGCGCAGCGGTTCTGCGGCGTGTAGCAGATCTGGCCGCTCGGACAGTCCGCGTCGTCGTCGCAGCCGCAGAACTTCGCGCCCTCCTCGGGGTCGATGCAGCGGTTGGGCTGCGGGCAGTTCTGGTCGGTGGCGCAGGCGATCTTCGCCGGCGGCGGCTGGATCGTCGCCGGCGAGGTGACGCCGGCGCCGTAGCGCAGGCTGACGGCGAGCGGGATCGCGTTGAGGTTCTCGAGGGGCTCGCCGGCCTTGTGGAGGATCGTGATCTCGCCGGAGAGGTCGCGGACGCACTCGCGGGTCGTGTCGACGGTGATCGTGTGCTCGGTCGCCTCTGGGATCTGGTCGCGGCGGAGGATCCGGCGGATGACCCCGAAGTCGTTCGGCGTGCTCTCGGTCGGCCGCAGCTCGAGGAGGAGCGGCCGGTCGCCGTCGACGTCGGCGGCGGTGTAGTGCGGCCACGGGACGACGTAGGGGAGCTCGGGATCGGGCTCCTCGGCGTCGGCGGGGATGAGCGGGTACTCGTCGCCGCTGATCGAGTGCGGCGTCTGGCCGATCCGCGACTCCTGGCTGAGGCTCACCTTGGTGTAGAGCGTCTCCCAGACCGTCTCCATCGCCGCGTTCGACGAGTAGTAGCTGATCTCGCGGAAGCCCAGGGAGAGGACGTCCTTGACCCCGGGGAAGAAGGGATCGGAGCCGCGGTTGCGGATCGAGATGCGGTAGCGCGACGGCGTCCGCGTGGTCACGCGCTCGACCGCCGCGTCGGTGCCGCGGACGTCGACGCGCAGCCCCGAGGCCTCGCGGACGTCGAGGCCGAGGATCGATCGCGGCGGCAGGGTGGCGACGAGGCAGACGTTGCCCTGGTCGATCGCGCAGACCTCACCGGCCCCGACGTCGCAGTCCTCGTCGCTCGAGCACTCGACCTCAGGCTGCTCGGGCGCGAGGGTCGAGCAGCCGAGGACGGCGCCGACGAGGGCGCCCAGAGTGGCGGTGGACAGGGGAGGGGCCGAGCGCGCGCTGCGGTCGGACGCGCTCACGGCGGCAGCTCCTCGGCGCAGGCGATCTGGCAGTCCGCGGCGCCGCTGTCGTTGCAGAAGAAGACGTACGTGAGGGTGTCGAAGGACGCGCCGTTGGCGAAGTCGGGGACGCCCTCCTGGATCGGCCCGTCCTCGGGGGTGAACCACGGGCGGTCGCTGACCACCACCGTCAGGCTGTGGTAGCCGGGCGCGAGCGGCGTGCCGCCGGCGCCGTTGCAGAAGTCGAAGGGGCGGTTCTCGTTGCCGAGGCGGAGCTCGCGGAGGATCGGCTCGTGCTGGCCGATCGGCTCGTACTCGATGCCCGAGGCGAGCGGCACCGGCTCCTGCGGGTTGACGTAGTCGCGGTAGCCGATCGAGGTGTGCGGGCGGTCGTTGCTCGGCGAGTAGTCGAGGAGGAGCGCGGCGAAGATGTCGTCGTAGTCGCCGTTGGTGTCCTGATCGCGGTCGGCGATGAAGATCGGGAAGTCGGGCTGGGCGCCGAGATCCGAGCGACCCTGCGGGCACGAGCAGAACTCGTAGTCCGTCGGGTTGAGGAAGTGCGGGAGGACGTCGGAGGCGTCGTCCGGCGGCGGCTGCGGGCACTCGCCGAAGTCAGAGTCGTCGGCGCACGCCTTCTGGACCTCGGCGGTGAGCTGGATCGGCTCGACGATCCGCACCGGCGTCCGGTTCGAGATCGTCTCGTCGGAGATGTTGATGTACTGGTCCGTGAGGACGCAGGCGCTCACGGCGAGGACGAGGGCCGCCGCCGAAGCGCCCGCGCGGGCGCCCGCGCGGGCAGAGGACGGGCGATGCGATCGCCGGCGCCGGCTCATCGCTTCGCCTTCTCCTCCTTCTCGAGGTGGCGGAAGATGGTCCGCGGATCGACCCCGAGGTCGCGGGCGGTCTTGGTCCGGTTGCCGTTGTTGAGGGCGAGGACGCGGTTGATGTAGGTGCGCTGCCAGAGCTCGCGGGCCTCCGTCAGGGACATGATCTCGCCGTCGAGGTCGCCGATCTCGACGACCGAGGTGCCGCTCGGGCTCTGCTCGCTCGGGATCTCCATCTCGAGGTCGAGGTCGCGGGCGGTCAGCGTCGGGCCGTCGGCGAGGACGAGCGCCTTCTTGATGTGGTTCTCGAGCTGGCGGATGTTGCCCGGCCACTTGAAGCGGAGCAGCGCCTTGAGGGCGCCCTGATCGAAGGCCTTGCCCGGGTCGATGTCGGCGCGCCCGAACTCCTTGACGTAGCGGCTGACGAGGTAGCGGGCGATGAGGATGACGTCGTCGCCGCGCTCGTGGAGCGGCGGCAGGTGGATGTTGATGACGTTGAGGCGGTGGTAGAGGTC
>JAGQIT010000638.1 GCA_020431135.1 Myxococcales bacterium
GCCGCCGGCGAGCCCCTCGGCTACAGCCAGGCCGACGTCGGCCTCCACGGCCACGCGATCGAGTGCCGCCTCTACGCCGAGGATCCGATCCGCTTCCTGCCGTCGCCGGGGCCGGTCCACTTCGCCCGCTGGCCGGTCGGCGGCAACATCCGCGTCGACACGGCGGTCGCCAGCGGCAGCGTCGTCTCGTCGCACTACGATCCGATGATCGCCAAGCTCACGGTCTGGGGCCCGGACCGCGCGACCGCCATCAAGCGGATGCGCGAGGCCCTCAAGGAGACCGTCCTCCTCGGGATCGCGACCAACATCCCCTTCCACCTCCGCGTTCTCGACGAGCCCGACTTCCAGGCCGGCACCTTCTCGACGCGCTACATCGACGAGCACCCCGACCTCCTGCAGGCCGACGCGCTCGACGAGGCGTCGTCGAAGGCGGTCGCGGCGGCGGCGGCCTTCCAGGCGGCGCAGGCGATGGGCGGTCACGCGGCCGCCGACGCGCCGGCGTCGGTCTGTCCGTCGCCGTGGCGCCAAGCGGTCCGCTGGCGCCGATAAGGGCGTCGCCCGCGACGCCGCTGCGTCCCGTCGACGCGGGGTCGCGGGCCGAGACCGTCTGCGTCCCAAGACATCCGCGGTCGCCGCGGCCGGGAGATCGCCCACGGCTCGGTCGCAGGCTCACGCGCCGATCGGCCGAGCGGCCCCGCGCGGGCGATTGATCGCCTCGCGCATTCGTGGCACCAAGGCGCCGTGCGTACCAAGCGGGAGAAGGCGACCAAGTACATCTTCGTCACTGGCGGGGTCGTCTCGTCGCTCGGCAAGGGGCTGTGCGCGGCGTCGATCGGCGCGCTCCTCGAGGCGCGGGGGCTCAACATCGGCCTCCAGAAGCTCGATCCCTACCTCAACGTCGATCCCGGGACGATGAACCCGACGCAGCACGGCGAGGTCTTCGTCACCGACGACGGCGCGGAGACGGACCTCGACCTCGGGCACTACGAGCGCTTCGTCTCGCACCGGATGTCGCGGCACTCGAACTACACCTCGGGACAGGTCTACGAGACCGTGATCCGCAAGGAGCGGCGCGGCGACTACCTCGGCCAGACCGTCCAGGTGATCCCCCACGTCACCAACGAGATCAAGGAGTGCATCCTCGAGGCCGCCGAGGGGCTCGACCTCCTGATCGTCGAGATCGGCGGCACCGTCGGCGACATCGAGAGCCTCCCCTTCCTCGAGGCGATCCGCCAGTTCTCCCTCGACGTCGACCCGCAGGACACGGTCTTCGTCCACCTGACGCTGCTCCCGTACCTGCCGACCGCCGGCGAGCTCAAGACCAAGCCGACCCAGCACTCGGTGATGAAGATGCGGGAGATCGGCCTCCAGCCGGACATCCTCGTCTGTCGCAGCGAGCAGCCGATCACCCGGTCGATCCGCGAGAAGCTCGCGCTCTTCACCAACGTCCGCGCGGACTCGGTGATCTCGCTGACCGATCAGGACACGATCTACAAGGTCCCGCTGCTCCTCCACGACGAGGGCCTCGACGACAAGCTCTGCGAGCTCCTCAACATCTGGAGCCGCGAGCCCCGCCTCGACCAGTGGAAGCGGATCGTCTCGACGATCGAGAACCCGGATCAGCGGGTGAAGATCGGCATCGTCGGCAAGTACGTCGACCTCGCCGAGTCCTACAAGAGCCTCCACGAGGCGCTCGTCCACGGCGGCATCGCCTGCGACGCGGCCGTCGACGTCGAGTACATCGACGCCGAGCAGCTCGCGGTCAACGGCCCCGCCGATCTCCTCGGCAACGTCGACGGCGTCCTCGTCCCCGGCGGCTTCGGCGAGCGCGGCAGCGAGGGCAAGATGGCGGCGATCCGCTACGCCCGCGAGCAGGGGATCCCCTACCTCGGGATCTGCCTCGGCATGCAGCTCGCCGTCTGCGAGATCGCCCGCAACGTCGCCGGGATCCCGGCGGCCCACAGCGCCGAGTTCGGGGCCGACGACGCCGACGCCGTGATCCACCTGATGCCGTCGCAGGAGGGGATCAGCGACAAGGGCGGGACGATGCGCCTCGGCGCCTACCCCTGCTCCCTCAAGGAGGGCTCGCTGGCCGCGCAGATCTACGGCCAGCGGGAGATCAAGGAGCGCCACCGCCACCGCTTCGAGT
>JAGQIT010000639.1 GCA_020431135.1 Myxococcales bacterium
GGAGGAGGGCGAGCGCGAGCGCGAGGCAGGCGTCGGCGATCGGCGCGTCGAGCTCGAAGCCGGCGGCGGTGCTCCGCTTCCACGGCTTGAGGTGCGCGGCGACGTCGGCTCTGCGGAGGTGGGCGAGGTAGGCTGCGAAGGGCCCGCTGCCGTCGCCGAGCGCCGGCGCGTCGGCGGCGAGGGCCCACAGGCGCCGGGCCTCGTCGACGAGCCCCGGCGGCGGCGGGACGTCGCGGACGAACGCCTTCTCCGGGTCGAGGAGCGAGCGGTTGAAGCGGGCCCGGAAGCGGCGCGTGCGGGCGTAGAGGTCGGGGTCGGCGAAGCGGCAGAAGGCGTCGAAGCGGCCGACGCTCTGGGTGACCTTGAAGAGGCTGTCGGTCGGCGTGACCTCGCCGCGCATCAGCGGGTGCCGCGAGACGTCGACGACCCGCGCGTTCGCCTTGGCGAGCGTCGCGGCGACGTCCTGGCGCGAGCGCCGGAGGTTGTACTGGCCGCTGTAGAAGAGGACGAGCGCCTCCTTGCCGGCGGCGCCGAGCTGGTCGCAGAGCCAGGGGAGGAGGCCGCGGTCGCCGAGCGGGGCGGTGACCAGGAGGGGGACCAGCCTGGCGTCGGCGAAGTCGCGGAGGAGCGCGTCGAGGAAGCGATCGCGGGCGTCGACGCTGGCCCTCGCCGCGTCGCCGCCGGCCGCCAGCGCGTCGAGGTCGTAGCGGTGGACCGGCCCGAGCTCGCCCCACATCGCCGCCTTCAGCGCGGGGATCGGCGGCGTGTCCTTCGGCTCGCTGAGGATCCGGAGCTGCGGTCCGGCGACGCAGCCGAGCCGCCGCAGCGCCCGCCAGAGGACGACGTCGTCGTCCTCCTGATCCTGGATCCCGGCGAGGCGCAGATCGTGCGGGTCGAGCTTTGGGTGGAGCTGGCGCAGGCCGACGTCCGCGTCGACGATCCGCGGGCCGGCGACGAGCCGCTCGTAGGCGCGGAGGCAGTCGATGACGTCGTACTCGGCGCCTGCGTCGCGATCACGCGGGACCTCGCGATCGAAGCGCGAGACGATCGCGGCGAGCTGAGAATGCGACAGCGGTGTGTTTGACGACGTCGTCATCTCTGGGGCGTGGCCGGCGCTACGACCGAGACACCACTTTGCCGGTCCTCGGCGCGCCTGTCCCCCCCGCGGCGAGCCGTGACGACGGTCACGGGTCCCCCCGAGAGCGCGAGATTGCGCCCGGCCGGCGAGTCGTGCGATACCTCATGAGCTATGTGGTCGGGCCCTCTCTCCCTCTCAGGACTCCGCAGCGGGTCGCTCAGCGCGTTGACGGTCGCGGTCGCGCTCGCCGGCTGCTACGCCGGCGCCCCCGCCGGAGACAGCGACAGCGACGGCGCCAGCGGGGCGTCGGGAACGGCGTCGATGTCGGCGTCCGCCTCTGCCTCCGCCTCGGCGTCGGGCGGCAGCGGCGACAGCGACGGCGACAGCGACGGCGACACGGACACCGGCGGCCCGCCGGCGCTGCCCTTTGAGCCGGGTCCGCCGACGCTGCCGCGGCTGACCGCGGCCCAGTACAACAACGCGCTGCGCGACGTTCTCGGCGCGCCGCTGCCGACCCCGAGCCTCGAGCCCGACACCAACCCCTACCTCTTCTTCAACATCGGCGCCGCGTCGACGACGGTCTCCGAGGTCGGCGTCCAGCGCTACGAGGAGGCGGCGGAGGCGATCAGCAAGGCGGTCTTCGGCGACGCGGCGCGGCGCGAGGCGCTGGTCGGCTGCGTCCCCGAGGCCGCCGACGACGCCTGCGCCGAGGCCTTCGTCACGACCTTCGGCCGCCGGCTGATGCGGCGCCCGCTGAGCGCCGAGGAGCGCGGGCGCTGGCTCGCCTTCGCGGCAGAGCTCGCTGACGGCGACCCCTGGGAGGGCCTGCGGATGGCCGTCGCCGGGATGCTCCAGTCGCCGCATTTCCTCTACCGCGTCGAGCTCGGCGAGGCCGCGCCGACCGAGGACGACCCGACGCGCCGGCGCTACACCGGCTGGGAGATCGCCACCCGCCTGTCGTTCCTCCTGTGGAACACGACGCCCGACGATCAGCTCCTCGACGCCGCGGAGGCCGGGCTCCTCGACACCGAGGAGGGGATCCGCGTGGAGGCCGAGCGCCTCCTGGAGGACCCGCGGGCGCGCGCGGCGATCCAGGCGTTCTTCGCCCAGTACCTCGACCTCGGCCGCCTCGACCAGGTCGAGCGCGACAGCGAGCTCTACCCGCTCTACACGCCGAGCCTCGCCGAGGCGATGCGCACGGAGGTCGAGCTCCTCGTCGACGACTTCGTCCACCGCGAGGAGGCCGACGTCCGCGGCCTCTTCACGACGCGGCGGACCTTCGTCAACGAGGACCTGGCGAAGATCTACGGCGTCGAGGCCAAGGGCGCGTCGCCGATCACCTTCGTCCCGGTCGAGCTCCCGGAGGACGGGCCGCGGGCGGGGATCCTCACCCTCGGCGCCTTCCTGATGATGAACGCCCACGCGACCGAGACCTCGCCGACGCTGCGCGGCAAGTACGTGCGCGAGCGCGTCCTCTGCGAGGAGGTCCCGGCGCCGCCCGGCGACGTCGACACCAACATCCCGGAGCCCGACGGCGAGGCCCACACGCTGCGCGAGCGCCTCGAGCAGCACCGCGCCGACCCGGCCTGCGCCGGCTGCCACGCCTTCATCGACCCGCCGGGCTTCCTCTTCGAGCACTTCGACTCGATCGGCAACTACCGCGACCTCGACAACGGCTACCCGATCGACGCCTCGGGCGAGCTCGACGGCGCGCCGCTGGCCGGCGCCCGCGACCTCGCCGACGCCCTCGCCGACGACAAGCGGGTCGCCCGCTGCATGGTCACCCAGCTCTACCGCAACACCGCCGGCCGTCTCGAGCTCCCGGGCGAGCGCCCCGGGATCAAGGCGGTCGAGGACGAGTTCGCGGCGTCCGGCTACCGCTACCGCGAGCTCCTCCTCGCCTTCGTCACCAGCGAGGCCTTCCGCACCGTCGCCACCCCGGAGGATCTGTAATGACCTTTCTCGTCAGGAAAAAGCGGCTCGGCCGGCGGACCTTCCTCCGCGGCGCCGTCGGCGGCTCGGCCGTCGCTCTCGGACTCCCGCTCCTCGAGGCGATGATCTCCGCCCGCCAGGCCCAGGCCGAGGACCCGATCGGCGATCCGATCTTCGGCCTCTTCTACTGGGCCAACGGCACGCCGTGGCACGCCGGTCACGGCGCCGAGCAGGCGGTCGGCACCGACCTGTGGACGCCGGCGCAGACCGGCCCGGGCTACGCGCCGAGCGAGCTCCTCGCGCCGCTCGCCGCCCACCAGGTCAGCGTCGCCACCGGCCTCGAGCCGCACACCGAGATCCCGCCTGAGCCGCCGGGGCAGGGCGACGGCCACATGCGCGGCTTCATGGTCGCTATGACCGGCGATCGCATCCGCCCGGAGGGCTTCGATCACCCGTCGCACACGCTGACCGTGCTGCGGCCGACGATGGACCAGTACGTCGCCAAGCACGACGACTTCTACGGCGACGCGCCGACGCGCTTCCGCTCGCTCGAGGTCGGGGTCTCCGGCGCCCGCTTCCACGACTACGGCCACTGGAACGCGATCTCCTACAACGGCCCGGACGCCCAGAACCCGCCGATCATGGATCCGGCGCAGCTCTACGCCAAGCTCTTCAACGTCCCCGACGACCTCGTCGCGCTCGGCCGGCGGGCGCGGCTGATCGACGCGGTCCACGACGACGCCAAGGGCCTGCGCCAGCGCCTCGGCGCCGGCGACCGCGCGCGCCTCGACGCTCACCTCGAGCACCTCGACGAGATCCAGCGCCGGCTCGAGCTGACCTCGGGGACATGCGAGATGGCGCCGGCGGTGCCGGGCAACTCCGGCGACCTCGTCGAGCAGACGGCGATCGTCGCCGAGCTGCTCGCCGCGGCCCTCAACTGCGACCTGACGCGGGTCTTCTCGTTCATGCTGACGTCGCCGGCGACGACCCACGTCTTCGGCAACCTCGGCGTCCCCGACGGGATGCACAAGACCTGCCACGACGGCAAGTGGGAGAGCGTCCGCAAGATCACGCTCTTCCAGATGCAGGCCTTCGCCAAGCTCCTCGACGCGATGGCGGCCTACAAGGATCCGATGGAGAACAGCCTCCTCGACCGCGCCCTCGTCTACGGGGTCTCGGAGTACGGCGAGGGCTACAAGCACAGCACCAAGGAGATGCCGGTGCTCCTCGCCGGCGGCTGCAACGGCGCGATCAACCGCGGCGTCCACGTCCGCGAGCCCGGCGGCAACCTGTGCAAGGTCCATGTGACGATCCTCCGCGCCCTCGGCATCGACTGCCCGAGCTACGGCTTCAACGGCGGCGAGACGACCGAGCACCTCACCGGGATCCTCGCCTAGAGAGGGACAGATCATGACGACGACGACTCGGCGCCTCGGGGCTGTCCTCGGGGGTCTCTTCGCCTGCGTCGCGCTCGCGGCCTGCGGCGACGACGGCCGCGGCGCGAGCGGCTTCTCGGGCGGCTACGGCTCGGCCAGCGACAGCGACAGCGACACCGTCACCGGCGGCGAGGGCTCGACGAGCGCGGACTCGGGGACGAGCACCTCAGCGGGCAGCGACAGCGGCGACGCGGCGACGACGACGACCACCACCACCGCGGGCGGCTCGACGACCGGCGCGCTGACGTCGACGACCGGGTCGACGACGAACAGCTCGACGACCGGCCCCGAGTGCGTCGACCTCGAGGCCTGCGGGGTCCAGTGCGTCGACCTCTCCAGCGACCCGAGCAACTGCGGCGACTGCGGGGTCTCCTGCGTGATCCCGCACGCGAGCGCGACCTGCCAAGACAGCGCCTGCGGCCTCGGCGACTGCGAGCCGGGCTTTGGCGACTGCGACGGCGAGATCGTCAACGGCTGCGAGACCCCGCTCGAGGGCGGCCAGGAGTGCGGGGCGATCTGCAACCCGAACAAGGACGAGGTCTGCAACGCCTTCGACGACAACTGCAACGACGTCTGCGACGAGGGGGCGGGCTGCCGCGTCGGCGTCCACCGCTCGCACAGCGCGAGCCTCGGCCACGTCTATACGACCGATCTCGGCGAGGCCTCCGCCGGGGATCTGAAGCTCGAGAAGCAGGACTACTACTTCGTCTACAGCGCCCAGCACGAGGGCCTCGTGCCCTTCCACCGCTGCACCAAGGGCAACGGCAAGCCCTTCTACACGAAGTCGGCGAACTGCGAGGGCAACGCCCAGCTCGTCGGCGTGATGGGCTACGTCGCCAACGGCCCGCTCTGCGGCGCGACGGAGCTCTACCGCCTCTACAATTCGAACAACGGCGCCCACTTCTACACGACGAGCGCCGGCGAGCGCGACAACGCGGTGGCGATGTACGGCTTCAAGTACGAGTCGGTCGCCGCGTTCGTGTTCACGGGGCCCTGACCGCCGAAGTCGGCCGCTGGGGCGGAGCCCGCGGTCCGTCCGGGAACTCACGGTGTTCTCCCGGGTCGGCGCGTGATCTTCGCCTAGTGTTGCTCTTCGGACAGGTCGCGCGCGGCCCGTGTAGCAGCGGTGTGAACCGCCGCACATCCGGCGAGACCCCGTAGATGCGGCGAAGGAGCCCGCGAGGGCGACCTGCCCGCGAAAGCTGCCGTGACTGGAGATCGGCCGCGCTGGCGCATGCGCGCCCGCGCCTGCCCCGAAGCGCGCTCTGTTCTGGTAGGATCGATCGCCAGATCATGAGCGGCGAGGCGGCGAGGACAGACGAAGAGCAGGTCTCTGGGGAGGTGACGGTCGTCGACGAGCGGACCCTGAGGATCCTGCGCGCGGCGATCGACCTGGCGGAGGGGGGCGGCTTCACGGCGGTCCGGCTCCGCGACGTCGCCCAGGCGTCGGGGGTCGCGCTGGGCACCCTCTACAAGCGCTTCCGCTCGAAGGAGGACCTCCTGATCGGGGTCATCAACCACGAGCTCGAGGTCTTCCGCGGCCGCCTCGGCCAGGCGCCGATGGTCGCCGATCGCTCGGCGCGGCTGATGGCGATCTTCGAGCTCCTCACCGACTTCCTGGTCGAGCGCCCGCACTTCGGCCGCGCGGTGATCCGCTCGGCGGCGGCCGGCGAGCAGGCGCTGGCGAGCCGCCTCAGCCGCTTCCACCACGACCTCGGGGCGATCGTCGTCGGCGCCTACCTCGGCGGTGAGCCGCGCTCGCCGAGCGAGGACGAGATCACCCTGGTGTCGACGCTCCAGCGCGTGTGGTTCGCCCTCCTGGTCGGCTGGGCGGGGGGGATCAGCACGCGGGAGGACGTCCTCGCGGACGTCGAGAAGGCGGCCGCGCTGATGATCCGCGGGTGCGTCGGGACCCGCGCGGATGGCGGCTGAGAGGCCCCGCGGAGGGGCTCGAGGAGCACAGGGGGAGGGCGCCGACGCGGCGCCGAAGCGGGCGCGAGGTGGAGCTTGGGTCGGGCGATCCGATCGAGGCGGCGGGTGCGTCGTCGCGGCAGCGGTCGCGCTCGTCCTCGCCCTCGTCGCGGGCTGCGCCAATTCGCCGTCGTCCGTCGTCACCCCGTCCGCGGCGAGCCCCGCGGAGGCTCTCGGCGCCTCGCCGGCGCAGGGCGAGCAGGGCGAGCCCGCGGAGGCCCCGAGCCCGCTCGTCGTCGAGGGCGCGGGGGAGCTCGTGCCGGGGCGCGGACCGGAGCGCCTGACGGTCACCGAGGACGGGGTCGTGCGCGCCGGGGATGCCCGCGGCGAGGTCGAGGTGCCCGGCGCCGCTCCGGCCTGGCGCTCGCGCCAGGCGTCGATCGAGGTGGTGGTTCTCGACCGCGCGCGCGACCTCCGGGCCGTTCTCGTCCTGCTGCCGACGGCCGACGTCAAGGACCCCCCCAACCGCGCCCAGCTCCTCCTCCTCGACGTCGACGGGGATGGGGACGGGGCGCGCCTCGTCCCGGTGCTCGACCTCGTCCTTGGGATCTACGGCGTCGGCGTCGCGGCGCTCGAGTTCCCCGGGGACGGCAGCGCGCGCCTCGTCGAGGACGGCTGGATGGCGTGCGCGCGCGAGGATCACCCGGAGGCGCCCGTGGTCCGCGAGGTCGTTGTCTATCGCCCCGTCGACGGCGGGCGGATGGCGGAGGTCGAGCGCAGGCCCACGGCGCTGACGCAGCGCTGCGCGGACCTCCCGTCGTGCCCGTTCGACGTCGTCGACGGCGACGCGGGGCGGTGAGCCCATCGGCGCGAGGGCCAACGTCGACATGCGCAGGCTGGGGGCTCCCACTGAGCTAGCAGTACGCCCGGTACAGCGAGTGC
>JAGQIT010000640.1 GCA_020431135.1 Myxococcales bacterium
CATCGCCGAGATGAGCGGCCTGCCCTCGCAGGTCCGCGAGCGCACCGACATGCTCGACGCGGTGGGCAACACCACCGCGGCGATCGGCAAGGGCTTCGCCATCGCCTCGGCGGCCCTCGCGGCGCTCTCGCTCTTCGCGGCCTTCCGCAACCTCGCGTTCAGGCCGGACGACGTCCTCGCGCTCACCGACCCGCAGGTTCTCATCGGCCTCCTCATCGGCGGCATGCTCCCCTTCGTCTTCTCGGCGATGGCGATGAACGCCGTCGGCGACGCGGCGATGGACATGATCACCGAGGTCCGCCGCCAGTTCCGCGACATCCCGGTCCTGCGCAAGGGCCTGGAGCTCGTCGCCAAGGCGGAGCACGAGGATCGCAAGCTCACCGAGGACGAGGAGCGCGAGGTCCTCGCGGCCGGCTCCAAGACCGAGGTCGAGCGCTGCGTCGCGATCTCGACCCAGGCCTCGCTCCGGCGGATGATGGCCCCGGGTCTCCTCGCCCTCGCGGCGCCGGTGATCATCGGCTTCTGGTCGCCCTACGCCCTCGGCGGCCTCCTCGCGGGCACCCTGGTCTCCGGCGTCATGCTGGCGATCTTCATGTCCAACGCTGGCGGCGCCTGGGACAACGCCAAGAAGCAGGTCGAGGACCAGAAGAAGAACTTCGACCCCACGGTCAACACCGGCAAGGGCTCGGATCGCCACCACGCGGCGGTCATCGGTGACACCGTCGGCGACCCCTTCAAGGACACCGCGGGCCCGAGCCTCAACATCCTCATCAAGCTGATGACCATCGTCGCGGTGGTGATCGCGCCCCTCATCGCCGCAACCTGATGAGGGAGCTGCTCGGCGCGGAGAACGCGCTGAGAGGAGGCCGCCGCACCCCCTGGGGTCCGGCGGCCTCCGCCGTTCTCGGCGACGACGCGCTCGGCGTCGGGAGTTCTCTTTGAACCAGACCCTTGCGCTCGGCCGCGGACTTGGCTATCAACCCGGCTCCCGCGCGCGGATCCCCTGGGACCGGGCGCACTCCTTGCTCCCCACGAGCACAGCTCGGGGGAGCCTGACGTCCACAAGGAGACACAGAAGAGATGTCAACTCAAGGTCAGGTGCTGTCGCACGGTTCGCTGCGCAACACCAAGCGTGAATACGAGACGGTCATGATCCTCGCCCCGTCGGTCAACAAGACCGACATCCTCGACCTGGTCGGGAAGGTGCAGGGGATCTTCAAGGACTTCGACGCCCGCCTCCTCCAGATCGAGAACTGGGGCAGCCGCACCCTCGCGTACCCGGTCAACGGGTCGAAGAACGGCACCTACCTCTACTGGCGCTACCTCGGCGGCTCGGACATCGTCCGCGAGCTCAACCGCAACTTCGAGATCACCGACGGCGTGCTCCGCTACCACACCGTCAAGATCGACGAGGACGTCGATCCCGACGCCCGCCCGTCGGAGGTCACCGAGGACCTCCTCAACGCCGCCGCCGAGACCCCGCCGGAGACGGTCGAGGAGGAGGACGACGACGTCGACAGCCACATCCACGATGATGAGGAAGAGTAGGTGAGCCATGGATGAGAAGAAGTACAGCCGCCGGGCGTCGCTCCTGGCCATCGATAAGACCCTCGTCGTCGACTACAAGAACCCGCAGCTGCTCCGCGCCTTCCTCACGGATCGCGGCAAGATCGTCCCCGCCCGGATCTCCGGGGTGAGCGCCCGTCAGCAGCGGCAGATCACCAAGGCGATCAAGCGCGCGCGTATCCTCGCGCTGATCCCCTTCACCGTGAGTTAGGGAGGCCCCGATGCCCGCCAATATCCAAGTCATCCTGACCAAGGACGTCGACAACCTCGGCCGCGCCGGCGAGGTCGTCACGGTCCGCCCGGGCTACGGTCGCAACTTCCTGTTCCCGCGCGGCCTCGCCCTCGCGGCGACCCGCGGCAACATCGCCGAGGTCGAGCACCGCAAGCGGGTCATCGCCCGCGAGCGCGCGAAGATCGAGGAGGA
>JAGQIT010000641.1 GCA_020431135.1 Myxococcales bacterium
CATCGCCCCGAAGAACATCGAGGCCGCCCTCAAGAACCACCGCCTGATCAACGAGGCGGTCGTGATCGGCGACCGGCGTAAATTCCTGTCGTGCCTGCTGACCCTCGACCCCGACGCGGCGGCGGCCTTCGCCGCGGAGCGCGGGCTCGGGGCGGTCTCGCTCGCCGACGACGCGACCCTGCGCGCCGAGGTCCAGGCGGCCGTCGACGCCGTCAACAGCGAGCTCGCGCGCGTCGAGCAGATCAAGCGCTTCACGGTCCTGCCGCGCAACCTGACGATCGAGGACGGCGAGCTGACGCCGACGCTCAAGGTCAAGCGCAGCAAGGTCTATCGCAACTGGGAGGCGACCATCGAGGAGATGTACGCCGACTAGTCGAGCCTGCCGGGCAGTCGGCGCGCGGCGCTCAGCGGCTCTTCTCCTGGCTCGCTCGCGCCGCGCGATGACTGCGTTGAGGGACGACGAGACTGCGCAGCCAGGCCGCCCTACCAGTCGTCGAAATCGAGGTCGTCGAGGCCCTCGAGGTCGTAGATCTCATGCGCCCAGGCGATCCCCCCAGCGTGCGCCCTGGCCTCGACCGCGCAGCGGACGGTGACGAAGCCCCCCCGCCCCGTCAGGACAGGCACGACGATCGCGAGCACCGCGCGGCACGACCAGGGCTCCGCGACGCCCGCCACCTCCAACGCGCTGAAGCTCGCCGGCTCGAGCGCGCGCCACACCCGTGGGGCGTCGGCGTCGGGGAGCGGGATCATCGACAGCACATCGCGCCAGTCGCAGGCGAGGTCCGACCACACCGACTCGCTGACGTACGCGTGCAGGGACGCGCGCTCGCGGACGAAGATGTCGGCGAGCTGGCGGAAGTAGCCGGCCAGAACCCGCGCCGGGGGATCGTCCGCCGCCCTCCGAAAGCCGCCAGGGAGCGCGACGTCAGCGGGGTCGCGGGCGAGAAGCGAGTCCTTGCCCTCGCCGAGCCTGACGACCAGGAGGGCGCCCCCCACCTCGACGACGCCCTCGAGCTCGTCGGCGTGCTCCTCGACGAAGACCGCGAGCTCCCCCTCGCGGTCGTCGATGAGCAGCGGCGGACACTCTCCCCACGCGGCCTCGAGGTGCTCTACGACCGCGCCCCGGACGTCGGCGCCGCAGTCGCGCAGCACCGCGGCGATCTCCACGGCCGCGCCTGCGTCGCGGCGAACGATGAGCGGCTCGAGCGCGCGCCCGGCCTCTTCGAATGTCTTGCCCATGACGTTCCTCGAGCAGGGGCGTCGCCCTCGCGGACTCCCTATCACTGCGCACCCCCGCAGCCAACACCGCGGAGGATCGGGCCGCGACCGAGAACCCACAGTCGCGCGGAGCAGGCACCGAAGGCTCGGACTGCCTCCTCGCGGCCTCTGACTCGCTTACCCTCGTCGGCCCAGCTCGCTCCGACGCAACCGCCGCACCCGGTCGTTTCGCAAGCGCTGGCCGACGAGGCAAGCGCGGCGTCCGTCAGGCCGCTAGGCCCACAGGTCGCAGACCGGCTCGGTCAGCTCGAGCACCGCCTGCCACTGCTGGAGGTGGCGCGTCGGATGATCGGGGATCCCCTCGAGGGCGCGCAGGCGGCCGCGGAGGTTGCTCGACAGCTCCTCGGCGAGATCGACGAGGTGGAGGCTGCGGGCCGCCCGTCGGTAGGGGCGCCACTTCCAGCGCAGGAGAACGAAGGCGAGCGCCGCCCCGACGATCAGGATCAGCGCCGGCGCGAGCTGCTCGGCGAAGAGCGCCAGGTAGAGGCCGACGCCGATGAACACCCCCGTGAGGCCCGTGACGATCACCGACAGCCGGCGCTCGGTGGCGTGGCGGCGGCGGAGCATCTGGGCCGCGCGCAGGGCGAGGAGCTCGAGCTCGACGAGCGGCTTGACGCTGTAGGCGTCGGGGGCCTGGAGCGAGCGCAGCGGGTTCACCGACGAGGTCGCGCTCGGCTCGGAGCGCTGGCGCAGGGCGCCGCTGCCCGACGGCTGCGGCCCGCCGACGCCGCCGCTCGCCGCCTCGGCCGCGGCCGCGATCTCGCGGGCGTCGAGCACGGTGTCGGCGATCGCCGCCTCGTCGATCGCCGCGTTCGCCCGCCGGTGCAGGGTCTGGAGGCTCTTGAGCAGCGCCGGCTGAAGGATCGCTGCTTCGCGGAGGAACTCGCTCATCGCCGTCTCGCAGGTCGCAGGATGGCACAGCCGCGGCGCGGACCGCAGCCGCTTTTTTCCCGCCGCCGCGCCGCAGCGCCCGCTCAGCCGCCGCTCGTGCCGGTCTTCGCCGCCGCGGGCGGGCTCTCCTCCGCGGCGACCGGCTGCGTCGACGCCTCACCGGCGCCGCCGCTCGCAGACTCCGCAGCCGCGGGCACGTCCTTGCCCTCCGCCGCCGGCGACGGGCTCGGCGGCGCGATCGCGAAGCGCTCGGGCTGCGGACCCTTGCAGATCTTCGAGAAGGGCTTGCAGCCGCGGACCTTGAGGTCGCCGACGATCTCGTCGACGCGCCCGCGGTACTTCGGGAAGTGGACCTTGTCGCCGGCGACCTGGAGGACGAACTTGTACTCGTCGGTGACGAAGAGCACGGCCGTGAAGAACTTCGGCGTGTCGCTGTTCGGCGGCGTGTAGTCGAAGTCGAAGCGCGTGCCGACGACGCCGTTGCGCGAGCGGGCCGCCTCCTGACCGACGAGCGTGTAGCCGCGCAGGCTCAGCTTCTCGACGATGTCCGAGCCCCAGTAGCCGAGGCTGCCGCCGCGGACGTTCCTGAAGACCCGGAGGTTGAGGCCGACGTTGTCTCGCGCCTTCATCCGCGCCTCGGACGAGTAGGCGTGGACCTCGACGAAGCCCTCGGGCGGCTCGAGCTTGTAGCGCGAGCAGCCGGCGGAGGCGCCGAGGACGAGCGCGCCGAGGAGCGCGAGCTTGAGGGAGGTCGTAGTGCGCGCGACCATGGCTAGTTCCACTCCGTGGCTTCGACGCCGAGGCTGTCGACCCAGGGGAAGGGATCGTTGCTCGACGGGATGTCGTTTTGCGGGCCCCGCTCGTCGACGTAGACGGTCAGCGTCGAGAAGCCGATGAGGTTCTCGAGCATGCGCAGGCGGCCGAGCGCCTGCTCGAGCTCCATCGTCACCTTGTCGAGGGCCTGGCGGACGTGGAGCGCCTCCTCGACGGTCTTCGCCCGCTTGAGGAGCTCGAGGAGCTGGTTCTGCGTGTCGCGGAGGACGCGGATCCGCGTCGTCAGATCGACGTACTCCTCGGTGACGTCGCGCGCCTGCAGCGAGCGCTGCGTGACCATGCCGAGGCCGCTGACCCCGTCCATGACGTCGCGCAGGCGCGCCGCCGGGATCCGCAGGACGTAGTAGCCCTCGCGCATCTGCTGGACGTAGCCG
>JAGQIT010000642.1 GCA_020431135.1 Myxococcales bacterium
ACATGGTCCAGCCGCGGGTCCGCGGCTTCTTCGGCTTCTTCGCTCCGGCGCCGACGCCGCCGCCGATTGCGGGCGCACCGAGCGTCGGCGGCGCGACGGGCGGGGCCGTCGGAGCGGCCACAGGCGCGGTCTTCGGAGCCGCGGGCGAGGCCTTCGGCGCGACAGGGGAGGACTTCGGCGCGACGGGCGAGGGCCCGCTCTTGCCGCTCGGCGGGCCGAAGAGCGGGCGCTTGGACGCACCACCGCCGAGGCCTGGCGGCGGCGCGAGCGAGCCTACGCCGGGCGGCGGCGCGAGCTTCGCCTTCGAGCTCGAGGAGGAGCGACCGAGGGCGCCGAGACGGCCGAAGCCGGGGAGCCCGGCGGGCGCCTTAGGGGCCGCTGGAGTCGCTGCCGGGGCGCCGAGCTTGTCGAGGTTCCCCGCGAAGTCGTGGACCGACGACGGGCGCGCGTTCGGATCCTTGGCGAGGGCGCCGACGAGGATCTCCGGGAGGCCCGGAGGCGGCGTGCTCGCGGCGTGCTGGAGGAGCTGCGTCGCGACGTCACCGGCGAAGAGCGGCCCGCCCTCGAGGAGGCGATGGCCGAGCGCGGCGAGGTTGTAGACGAGGGTCGCCTCCGAGATTTCCTTCCCCTCGACCTGCTCGGGAGCGATGCACTCGATCGCGCCGAAGCTGACGCCGCCCTGCGGCTCGCCGACGGCGAACCAACCGACCTTGATCCCATCCTTCGTGCGGACGACCGTGTCGGGGCCGAGGTTGCGGTGGAGGGCGCCGGCCTTCGCCGCGATCTCGACGGCGGCGGCGACGTCCTTGAGCTCCTTGACGGCGACCTCGCGCGCGAGCTTGTCGCTGGCGCTGAGCGGCTCCCCCTCGATCGGCTCGTGGACCTCGTAGATCCCGCCCTGAGCGAGCTTGCCGGAGTCATAGACGTGGACGATCCGCGGATCGTCGACGGTGGAGATCTGGCGGAGCTCCTGGAGTGCGCGCTCGATCGCCTCCGCGTTCATGAAGGAGTCGGCTCGGTAGACCGTGAGCTCGACCTTCTTGTCGTTGGGGTCGGTGGCCTCATAGGTCACAGCGCCAACCCGTGAGCGCACGCTCTCTCCGATGGTGTACATCCCATCAATGACGGTTCCCGGAGCGAGCTGAGGGGTCGCTTTGGTCATGGATTCTCCGCTGACGTGCAGTCGCGCACGAGACTAAGCGCAGGGGCGCGGTTGATCAAGCATTCGCGGGCCCCTCGTGGGCCCCGCGGCCGCCGCGAGAAACGCGGCTTCGACGGGCCACCGGCGGACTCTCACACCGCGGCGACGCTGTGGCTGATGGACCCCAACAACCAAGACGAAACCGGCTGACCCCGCATGAGGAGCAGCCGGACGCTGTGGATGTGAGCTGAGACGGGGTGCCCCGCCTGCGCGCCCTAATTCGACGCGTCGCTGGGCGCCGGCTTGCCGGGCTCGCCACAGCCAGCGAAGAGCTCCGCGGCCGAGAGGGTGCTCCGCTGGCCCTGCTGCTTCTTGCGATCCTGGCCTGAGTTCTTGTGACGACGTGCGCGCTTGCGCTTGGTGGTTGCGGTAAAGGATGCCATCGGGGGGACCTGCCTGGAGGCGGAGGTCTAGCCGGCGCGAGCGACCTTGTCAACCGCCGCGCAGAGCCGCAATACACCGCCCTGAGAGGCCGACCTCCCCGTCCTCGCCGCCCCACAGGGCGCCACAGGCCGCCTTGGGCCGCTTTGAGGCCGCTCCTCGTCGCGGTGCGCGACGCGAGGACCCTCGCACCGGCGACGAGCG
The DNA here is from genome assembly GCA_020431135.1 of Myxococcales bacterium. Lineage (GTDB taxonomy): Bacteria > Myxococcota_A > Polyangia > Nannocystales > Nannocystaceae > JADJRG01. The sequence goes on from JAGQIT010000642.1 coordinate 1,787, forward strand.
GCAGATCCCGCGGAGGCGGCTCGAAGCTCGCGCAGCGCCGCAAGCCTCGGCGGAGCGATCAGGGTCGGCGAGGACGAGCGGCTGCTAGCGCTGGGCGAAGCCGCTGGTGCCGACGAAGACCCGCTGGACGCCGAGAACGCCGTCGATCTCGCGCAGCGTCATCATCAGCGACTTGAGCTGCGCGAGCGTCCGCACGGTCGCGTGGAAGGTGTTCACCGCCCGCATCCCGGCCTCGATCGTCCGGCAGTTCGCCTGCTTGATGTTGACGCCGTGATAGGAGAACGCGCGGCTCATCTCGGCGAGGAGGCCGACCGTGTTGCCCGTGCGGACCTCGATCGTCACCGGGCTGTCGATCTCAAGGCCGTCCTCCCACGCGAGGTAGACGCGGCGCTCGTCGATGTGCTCGAGCGACTCGGGGCAGCCCTCGACGTGGGCGACGATCCCCTTGCCCGGGACGAAGTAGCCGACGAGCGGATCCCCCGGGATCGGCCCGCAGCAGGTGGCGAGCTGGATCATCGGCGAGCCGGCGCCGTGGCTCTCGCAGCGCTCGCGGTTGACGATGATCGGCGAGCCGGCGACGCCCTCCTTCGGGCCGAGATCCGGCCACGCGCTCGCGCCCGGGCGGCCGCCGTTGCGCCGCCCCGAGACCCGGCGAAAGACCCGACGGAAGAAGGTCGAGTCGCTCTCGGCCTCCTCGTCGGCGGCGCTCGGCGCGAGGCGCTCGACGACCCGGGCGACCGAGATCAGGCCGGCGCCGATCGCCTCGTAGACCCCGTCCTCGCCGCGCAGCTCCTTGCCGAGATCCAGCGCCGGCGCGTTCTGGGCGATCCGCCCCTGCGACTCGAGCTCGGCGAGGCGCTCGCCGCGGCTGGCGAGATCCTGCTCGAGGAGCGAGCGGCCCACCTCGCGCAGGCGCGTGCGCTCCTCGACGCGCAGGTGCTGCTTGATCTTCGCCCGCGCCCGCGAGCTCCCGCACATCTTCAACCACTCACGCCGCGGCCGCGCCGTCGGGCTGGTGATGATCTCGATCGTGTCGCCCTGGCGGAGCTGGTAGCGCAGCGGCACGAGGTGGCCGTTGACCCGCGCCCCCGAGCAGCGGTCACCGACGTCGGTGTGGATCGCGTAGGCGAAGTCGATCGGCGTCGCGCCGCGGCGGAAGGTGAAGATGTCGCCGCCGGGGCTGAAGACGTAGACCTCGTCGGCGAAGAGGTCGGCCTTCACCGACTCGATGAACTCGTGGGGATCGGAGACGTCGCCCTGCCAGTCCATCAGCTCGCCGAGCCACTTGAGGTTGCGCCAGCCCTCGGGGCCGCGATCGATCGCGTGCTCGCGCTGCCACTCGGCGACGATCCCACGGTCGGCGACGGCGTCCATCGCCGCCGAGCGGATCTGGATCTCCATGCGCACGCCGTCGCGGGCGATGACCATCGTGTGCAGCGCCTGGTAGCGGTTCGGCCGCGGCAGCGCGATGTAGTCGCGGACCTTGTCGGGGACCGGCTTGAAGTGGCTGTGGATCACCCCGAGCGCGGCGTAGCAGCTCGCGCGATCCGGGACGATGACGTGGTAGCTGACGAGGTCGGCGAGGGTGTCGACCTCGTGGCCGTCCTCGCTCTCCATCTGATAGACCTGGAAGGGCACGCGGACCGACGAGCGGACCCGGACCTCGCCGCGCTCGCGCGGCCAGATCATCACCCCGTCGTCGTCGCCCGGCTCGCCGCCCTCCGGCGCCGCGAAGGCCAGCGCGACGCGCTCGACGCAGGCCTCGATCTTCGCCTCGGAGTCGGCGAGGAGGCCTGTCATCTTGTCGGCGATCCGCTCGTAGATCGCCGGCTCGAGGTAGCGAAACGAGAGGTTCTGGAGCTCGGCGCGGATCCACTGGATCCCGAGGCGGTTGGCCAGGGGCGCGTAGATCTCCATCGTCTCCCTCGAGATCCGCGCCTGCTTCTCGGCCGGCATGTGATCGAGGGTCCGCATGTTGTCGAGGCGATCGGCGAGCTTGACCAGGAGGACGCGGATGTCCTGGCTCATCGCCAGGAGCATCTTGCGGAAGCTCTCCGCCTGCTGCTCCTGGCGCGAGAGGTAGGGGACCTTGCCGAGCTTGGTGACGCCGTCGACGATCCCGGCGAGCTCGGCGTCGAAGGTCTCGGTGATGTCGACGACCGTCAGCTCGCTGTCCTCGACCGAGTCGTGGAGGAGGCCGGCGGCGACGCTGTGGGTGTCGAGGCCGAGGCGGGCGATCGTCTCCGAGACGCGGATCGGGTGGATCAGATAGGGCTCGCCGCTGCGCCGGACCTGGCCGGTGTGCGCCCGCACGGCGACCTCGAAGGCGCGGCTGATGAGCTCGACGTCGGCGTCCGCGTCGCGGGCACGGACGGCCTCGAGCACCCGAGCGAAGGCGGTGACCAGCGGGTCGTCATCGACCTCGCGCTCGCGCGCGGCCGCCCCGGTCACGGCACGCCCTCCGCGTCGCGCACCGCGGCGCCGGGGATCGTCAGCAGCGAACCTTGGCCGCTGATCACCGCCTCGGCGGCGCCGCGGCGGCGGAGGGTGCGGTGGCGCTCGGCGACGTAGACGGCGCGCAGGGCGTCGTAGGCCCGGTCGAGATCGTCGTTCACGATGACGTAATGATACTCGCCGTAGTGGCGGATCTCCTCCCGGGCCATCCGCAGGCGGCGATCGATGACCTCCGCCGCGTCGGTCCCGCGAGAGCGCAGGCGCCGCTCGAGCTCCGGCATCGACGGCGGCAGGACGAAGACCAGGACCACGTCCTCGGGGAACTTGTGGCGGAGCTGACGCCCGCCCTGGAAGTCGATGTCAAAGAGGAGGTCGCGGCCGCGGCTCAGCGCCTCGCGGACCTGCGGCGCCGAGGTCCCATAGTTGTTGCCGTGGACCAGCGCGTACTCGGCGAGCTCGTCGCGGCGGATCATCGCCTCAAAGGTCTCGGGGTCGACGAAGAAGTAGTCCTTGCCGTGCTCCTCGCCCATTCGCGGCGCCCGCGTGGTGTAGGAGACGCTGAACTCGAGGCCGGAGAACTCCCGACGCAGGCGCGTGCACAGCGTCGTCTTGCCGGCGCCCGAGGGCGACGAGACGACCAACAAAAGCCCGCGTTCGCTCCGCTCATTCGACATTCTGGACCTGCTCCCGGATGCGCTCGACGCTGCCCTTGGCCGCGACCGCGAGGCCGCTGCCGCGGTGGCTGCTGATCTTAGAGCCGATCGTCGTGATCTCGCGAAAAAGCTCCTGGCACAGGAAGTCGAGGCGCTTGCCGTCCCCTGCCTGGGCCTCGGAGGCGATCACCCCCCGCATCTGCGCAACATGCGAGGCGATCCGCGCGAGCTCCTCAGCGATGTCGGCCTTCTGAACGAGGATGGCCACCTCCTGGACGATCCGCGCCGGATCGGGCGGCTCGACCCCAGCGCGAGCGCAGACCGCGGCGACCCGCTCCGTCAGCCGCGCCTCGAGGCGCTCCGACTCGCCGGCGATCGCCTCCCGCAGCTCGGCGACCTGGGCCTCGAAGCCGTCGAGGAGCGCGCCGAGCTCCTCGGCGAGGGCCTCCCCCTCGGCGACGCGCATCGCGATGAGCCCGAGGAGCGCCTCGTCGACGCAGTCGAGGAGGTCGCTCGGCGGCGCCGGGGTGGCCTCGGTCGGGCCCCCGGAGCTGCGCGCCGAGGCGCTCACAAAGCTCAACAATTCCAGGACATTGAAGGGAGCGAGCTCAACCTCTTGTTGAGCCGCCAACGCCGCCACCTCGCGGGCTCCGGCGAGGACCTCGGCGAGGCGCTCTCGATCGATCCCCGCCGCCCGCGCGTCGTCGCCTTGGCGCTGGAGGAAGATCGCGACGTCGATCCGACCGCGACCGATCTGGGCCTCGATCCGCTGGCGGATCAGGTGCTCCCACTTCGGCCCGAAGGGCTGTCGGATCTTGAGCTCGCGGAAGCGCTGGTTGACCCCGCGGAGCTCGACGACGAGCTGATGCGGCCGTCCGCCGGGGCCCTCGGCCCACGGGCGGCTCGCAACGCCAAAGCCGGTCATGCTGATGATCGCCACGTCTTGTCTGCGTAGCCCTTGCGCCGGGGCTACCGCAAGGGGGGCGCGCGATCCTATGCTTGCGCCGATGGCCGGAGCAGGCGAGCGGGCGAGGAGTGCGCGGGCGGCCCGGGGTGAGGCCGCGTCGTCGCGGCTCGCCGCGGGGCTCCTATGTCTGCTGCCCCTCGTGCTCGCGGCGCTCCTCGGGCCCGCCGCCGCCGGGGCCGCGCTTCCCCAGGAGGAGGGCACGGCGGAGGGCCCCTCCCCTGCCCCGCGCGCGGTGGTCGGCGAGCCGGCCGACGCCTTGGAGGATGAGGATCCGGACGCCGACGACGAGCGCCCGCCGGCCGCTCCGACCGCGGACGGAAAGCCGCGGCGCTTCATGATCGGCCTCGAGGGCGTCGCCCTCCTCACGCCGGCCCTGCGCCCGCAGCTCATCCGCGTCGATCGCCGCTACGTCGGCGAGACCACGACCCTCGGCGGCGCCGGCGTCTTCGGGCGCTGGCGGGCCGTCGATCGCATCGCCCTCGACCTCGGCGTGCGCGCGGGCTCGCTGCGCTTCCAAGACGCCGAGAAGGGGGACCTCGTCGCCCAGGATCTCATCCTCGCGGAGCTCGGCGCGCTGCTCTTCCTCGCCCGCGGCGAGATCGGCCACCTGGCGATCGACGCCGGCTTCGGCGGCCTCGCCCACCAGATCCGCTACAGCACCGCCGGCGGCCTCGAGGGCACCCAGCGGGTGGGCGCGGCGCTCTTCCGGACCGGCCTCGACATCGAGCTCCTGCTCAAGCGCCTCGCCTTCGTGATCTCCCTCCGGGCCTACGGGGTGATCACCGACCGCGATCGGACCTCGAGCAAGGGGACGATCTTCGAGGGCGTCGATCCGGCGCTGCGCAGCGCCCCGGTGCCGGTCTATCAGACCTACGTCATCGGCTCGGCGGGCGTCGCCTACCGCTTCTGAGCCTCGCGGTCGAACTTGGCGAAGAGCCGCTCGACCCCGGGGTAGCGCGGGCCGAGCTCGGCGGCGGCCGAGCTGTCGACGACCGCACCGGCGACGGGCGCGGTGGTGGCGAGGGTCGGGATCGAGGGCATCAGGAGGTGGAGGAAGACGATCCAGGTGGCCATGGGAGACGTGTAGCAGCTTGTCCTACATGGCCAAAAAACCCGACGTGTCTGCGCTCGCTGAGGGTCGAGGGTTCGCGCGACGCGTCACTGGCCCCCCCGCTGGGGCCGAGGCGATCGAGGCGCGGGAGATCGTCGAAGGAGGTCGCCTCGCTCCGCGATCGCTCGGCAGTATGAGCCCGTCGATGATCCGCCCGCCAGGGGAGCGCGCGACGCCTCGCTCAGCGATCGCTCGGCAGCAGGAGCGCGTCGCTGGCCTCGCCGCCGAGGCCGAGGCGATCGAGGCGCGGGAGATCGTCGATGAAGGTCAGCTCCGTGATCCGCCGCGACGCCAGGAGGATCCCCGCCGGCGCGTAGAGAACGGTGACCGGGCGGAGCTCGGCGAGGCGATCGGCGAGGGCCGCGTGGGCGTCGCGGCGACCGTCGGGGGTCCGGGCCTCGCGGAAGGCCTCGATCGCCGCGTCGAGGGCCGGGTCGTCGACGCCGGAGTAGTTCGCCTTGCCGCGGCTGTGGAAGAGGTTGAAGTGATCGCTCTGTGAGGCGTCGGCGTAGCGGACGAGGGCGAGCGAGAAGGTGCCGGCGCCGAGGGGCTTGGTCAGGTAGCCCCAGTGGGCGGTGACGCTAGGGGCCTGGATCCCGAGCTCGCGCCAGCTCCCGCGGAGGATCCCGCTGAGCTCCGCCGCGAGCCCCTGCGAGCCGTCCCACATAAGCGGCAGGCGGAGCTGACCGGTCGAGCGCCGCCGGATGCCGCGCTCGCTCTCCCAGCCGAGGGCGTCGAGGGTCGCGGCGGCGGCCGCCGCCCCGCGGGCGTCGGCCTCGGGATCGGGGCGCTCGATCCAGGGCTCCAGCCCCTGCCCCTCGAGATCCCCCGCGGCGATCGCCACCAGATCGAGGGCCCGCGGCGGATCGCGATCGACCGGCGCAGCCGGCCGCCGCCCGGGCCGCGGATAGACCTCGCTGTCGAGGCGGCTCCAGGGGATCGCCTCGGCCAGCGCCCCGCGCAGACGCGGCCCCGACTGCGGCCCCTCGCGCAGGTTGTAGAGGAGGAGATCGAAGACCGGCGGCGTCGTCAGGAAGGCGCGGAAGCGGGCCGCCATCCCGGGCTTGGCGAGCTCCTTGGGGACGTGCGAGGGCGACATCTCGGCGACGAGGTGGACCTCGCCGCGGCGCAGGAGGGTCAGGGCCTGGGCGCCGTCGGGGAGCGCCCGCAGGACGATCC
>JAGQIT010000643.1 GCA_020431135.1 Myxococcales bacterium
GCGAGGTCGAGCGGGCCCTGCAGGCGTGGACCGAGGTCGATCGGCGGGCCGGCGGCGAGGCCACGGCCTCGTAGGACGGCGGGAGGGGAGGGCGCCTTGTGCGCAATGTCCCATTCCCCAGCCGGCCGCCTCCTGGGTGACATCGACCTCACTTCCTGGTAGGCCACACCACCGCGTCGCTGCGCTCCCCCTCGCGGTCAGATCGACCGCGCAGGCGTGGATACTCAGGCGGCGAAGCCCCCGAACATGCCGATGCTCAGCTCCTCCAGCCCACTCCTCGGAATCATCGCCGAGGCCGCGCCCCCGTCCTTCCTGTCGGGTCCGCTGCCGATGCTCGTCCTGATGTTCGCGGTGATGTACTTCCTGATCCTCCGCCCGGCGAGCAAGCAGGAGAAGGCCCGGCGCGAGCGCCTCGCGGGGATCAAGAAGGGCGATCACGTCCGCCTTACCGGCGGGATCCTCGGCAAGGTGGCCAGCGTCGAGGGCGACATCGCCGTCGTCGAGATCGCCGCCGGGACCAAGGTCCGGGTCCTCAAGGCGGAGCTCGGCGACACCATCCAGGATCCGGCGAACCCCGCCGCGAAGGCGAGCTGACTCCATGCGCAGGTTTCTCAAGCTAAAGGCGCTGTTCCTGGCGCTGCTGCTCACCGTGAGCACCCTGATGGTGCTCCCGTCGATCGCTGACATCGGCAAGTTCAACCTGCCGACGTGGATCACGGAGACCTTCACCAACAAGTTCAAGCTCGGGCTCGACCTCCAGGGCGGACTCCACCTCGAGTACTCGGTCGCCGTCGATGAGGCGCTCGAGAACAAGCTCGACCAGATCGCCGCCGAGCTCGAAGCGGCGTTCAAGGAGAAGAAGGACGTCAAGGTGTCGGCCCAGCGCGTCGGCATCGACGCCATCGACATCACCTTCGCCAACCCGGCGGACGTGGCGACGGCGACCGACGACGTCATGGGCATCGCCCTCGCCGACCTCGAGCGGATCGACACCGAGGACGAGCCGAACGGCGTCATCCACCTGAAGATGTACGAGGAGCGCCTCGCCGAGGCCCGCAAGAGCGCCGTCGGCACCGCCCTCGACACGGTCCGTCGGCGCATCGACGCGATGGGCATCGCCGAGCCCAACATCTACCCGAAGAACCGGCAGATCGTCATCGAGCTCCCGGGCCTCAGCGACACCGCGACCGAGGTCCGGGCGGCGCGTGTCGACGCCGCCAACCGGCTGACGGAGATCCTCCGCGACGCCGGCGCGCCGCAGGTCATCACCGAGGACATCAAGGCCGATCCCGGCGCCTTCGTCCTCCGCATGCCGGACACCGACGCGCGCTCCTTCCTCACCGAGAAGCTCGCCAAGTCGCTGACCGCGGACGGCGTTCTCGTCGACGATCGGATCCCCGGCGACCTCCAGGTCATCCCCGAGGATCCGGGCGCGCCGCTCGACGCGGACACCGTCCACCTCACGCTCACCGACGACGCCCGCGACGTCGTCCTCGCCGAGTCGAGCGACTTCCGCCGCCTCCTCAAGATCATCGAGCGCTCCGCGGTCCTCGAGATGCGGATGATCGACGACGAGACGCCGTTCGGCGACACCGGCAAGCCGTACCTCCGGGCCCTCTACGAGGCCGGCCTCGTCACCCAGGGCATGGGCATCTCGGTCAACGAGATGTCCGACTACGGCAACGACAAGGGCACGACCGTCAAGGACCCCTACGTCTTCTTCGCCAAGGACCGCGAGGTTCTCGAGCAATTCTTCGCCAACCTGCCGGCGCAGTGGCGGCTGCCGTCCTCGCACTCGATGGCGTACGGGCGGACGCCGATGATCCTCAAGCGCGGCGGCGAGCCCGAGAGCGTCTGGCAGACCTACGTCGTCAAGTCGCGCGCCGAGGTCACCGGCGAGCGCATCGTCTCGGCCAACGTCACCTTCAACCCGGAGACCGGCACCCCGGAGGTCAGCCTCAAGCTCGACCGCATGGGCGCCGACCGCTTCGAGCAGATGTCCGGCGAGAACATCGGCCGGAAGATGGCGATCATGATGGACGACGAGGTCACCTCCGACCCCGTCTTCAACGACCGGATCCCTGGCGGCAACGTCCGCATCACGATGGGCGAGACCCCCGGGCAGTCGGTCCGCGAGTCGGCCAACGACCTCGTCAAGGTCCTGAAGTCGGGCTCGTTGCCCGCGCGGATGGTCAAGGAGTTCGAGATCCGCGTCGGCGCCGACCTCGGCAAGGACTCGGTCGAGGGCGGCTTCTGGGCGATGGTCGCGGGCCTGGCGATGGTCATCCTCTTCATGGCCATCTACTACCGGCGCGCCGGGGTCATCTCGGTCTTCGCGCTGGTCTTCAACATGATCCTCATCCTCGCGGCGATGGCCTTCTTCGGCGCGACCCTGACCCTGCCGGGCATCGCCGGCATCGTCCTGACGATCGGCATGGCGGTCGACGCCAACGTCATCGTCTACGAGCGTATCCGTGAGTTCATCCGCGAGGGCTACAAGGCCCGCGCGGCCATCGAGGCCGGCTACGACCGCG
>JAGQIT010000644.1:0-4846 GCA_020431135.1 Myxococcales bacterium
AGGGTGACGAAGAAGAGGCCGCAGATCACGAGGCCGTCGGTGATCCGCTCGAGGGCGACGGTGCCGAGGACGGCGCTCGCGGTGATCGGCGCCTTCTCGGCGAGGAGCAGCGGGCGGGCGAACTCACCGAGGCGCCACGGCAGGAGGATGATCCAGAGGAAGCCGGCGAGCGCGACCTCGATCGCCGTCCGCGTCGGCACCGGCGCGATCGCGCGGACCAGGAAGGCCCAGCGCCACGCGCGGGTGACGAAGTAGACGACGAGGATCGCCAGATAGGCTGGCAGCGCCCAGAGGGGGAGGGCGAAGGAGTCGGGGACGGTCCCGACCTTGCGCGCGGTCAGGGCCAGGGCACCCGCGGCGATGAGCAGAGACGCAAGGAGGCGAAGCCACCAGCGCGCGCCTGTGCTCCGCCTCATGCGTGATTGTGTACCACTGTCCGCGGCGTCCGGCACCGCGGGTGGCGAGCTACTTCTTGCTGAAGCGGCTCGGGAAGTCGGTGCCGAAGTCCTTGTCCTGGTGGATCTTCTTGGCGCGGGCGATCAGGGTGTCCTCGCTCTCGCGGCGCTCCGGATCCGGGAGGCAGCACTCGACCGGGCAGACGGCCTGGCAGGCCTCGTAGTCGTGGAAGCCGACGCACTCGGTGCAGAGGTCGGGGTCGATGACGTAGATCTCATCGCCCTCCGAGATCGCCTCGTTCGGGCACTCGGGCTCGCACGCGCCGCAGTTGATGCACTCTTCGGTGATGTGGGTAGCCATTGCTCTGTCGACTCCTTGCCGGTCCGAGGGAAAGTCTATGGGAAGGTGACGTTACGTCAAGTGTGGCCGAGGCCCTGGAGGAGGTCCTGATAAACCACATTTGCCTCCAGAAGTCACGCGGGAACGGGTCCGGGGCGCTCGCGGACATCCTCGCGCGTCGCCTCCTAGCGGCGGATCAGATAGCGAACGCGACCGACGAGCCACTCGAAGTCCTCCTCGATCTGGGTCACGCTGCGGCGCGGGGTCGCCGGGAGGTGGAGGGCGACGAGGGTGTACTCGCCGCCGATGGCCGCGGCGACGAGGACCCCGCGCGCGGCGTCGATCGTCACGCGGATGGCGTCGAGGTCACGGCTGCTCTCGCGGAGGATCGTGAGCGGGCGCTCGATCTGCGCGCCGACGATCTGGATGTCGAGCTCTGAGATCGCGTCCTTGCGCCGGGCGTAGTCGATCGGGTGGCCGTCCTCGTCGGTGAGCACGGCGCCGCGGCAGTCGTCGACGGCGAGGAGGTACTCGGCGAGGAGCTCACCGAACTCGGAGATCCCGGGGTCGATCGACGCGCGGTCAGCGAAGAGCACGGCGGTCTAGAAGGGCATCGAGAGCGACACTGAGCCGAGTCGCGCGTTGCCGAAGCGGTTGGTCTGGAAGACGTGGTTGTACGTCGCCTGGATCCACGCGCCGCGGAGGAAGTGGAGGGCCTCGACGCGCTCGGCGAGCGGGTCCATGCGGAAGGCGACCTGGGCCCCCGGCGTGTGCGAGAGGAAGCGGCTGACCTTCGGATCCGCCGTGCGGTAGGGGGCGTCGTGCTCGAAGAAGCCGTCCTCGGTCCAGAAGAACGCGCCGCTCTGGGTGTAGTAGCGGTAGCGCAGGCGGAAGAGGAGGTTGCGGGTCGCGCGGATGTGGATGCGGGTGTCGATCGCGTGCGCCCGGATCCCCCAGTCGTCGGCGTAGTAGCGGTAGCGCGGCTCGATGACCAGGCGGGCCTTCGGCAGGGCCCAGCGCACGAAGACCGACGGGGCGAGGCGCTGGCGGAGCAGCGGGTGCGACTCGTCGAGGCCGTTGAGGACCTTGCGGTAGGGGTTGTCCTGCGGGCCGCGGGCGACGATCCCCTCGACGTTGAGGCCGGCGAGCACCGTCGGGTGCAGGGCGTGGGTGTAGCCGAGGTTGAGGTAGTGGACCTGGAGGAGGTTGGTGTCGCCGGTCGACGTCCACGGGTGGAGGTCGCGGATGTTCGCGCGGATCCAGAAGGCGCGGTCGAACGAGTAGGAGTAGGTCGCGCTGATCGTCCCTGAGCGCTGGAGGACGTCGCGGGCGTAGGAGGCCCCGAGCATCCGCCCGCGGTAGTCGCTCTCGGTCGAGTGGCGGAAGAAGGCGCTGAGGTAGTTGTCGCCGAGCTTCGAGTTCGCCGACACGGTCGTGCCGTGGCGCATCTCGGTGAAGACCCGATCGCCGCCGGTGACCGCGGCCGCGCCGGCGGCGATCGACGCCGACGACACCGCGTCGAGGAGGTAGCCGACGCCGACGTTGAAGCGCTCGTCGGGGAGGTCCTTCGAGACGACGACCTCGGGGGCGAGGATGCGGGTCGACGCCTCGCGGTAGTAGTTGCCGCGCAAGAGGATGCGATCCTCCGCCGCGAGGGGGCGCGGCGCCGCGAGGCCGCTGACCGCGGTCCCGAGCGCGAGGGCGGCGAGCCCCGAGCGCCAGCGCCGAGGTGTCAGCCGCAGCCGCATCCGCCACCCGCGGCACCGTGGCCGCCGAAGGCGCCCTCACGGGCGGACTCGACGTGCGAATGCCACACCTCTTCGGGGGCGTCGCGGGCGGGGTCCATCTCCGGGCGGCTGAGTACCTGCCGCTCGGACGGCCGCACGGTCACGCACGCGGCTTGAGTGCAGGCGATCGCGGCGACGATCGCCGCGGCGATCGCCGCTCGTGGCATGGCTTGGCGGGGCGGGCTCATCGCCCAAGAAACTGCCCGACATCGCCGGTGTCAGCAACCCGCCCGGGCGTCCTGGAGCCGGCCGACCCTGCGCCGGAGGCCACGTCGCCGCGCGCTCGCCTGTGCGGCGGGGCTCGGAAAATGGCGTGCACGCGCGGCTCGCTGCGCCGCCTAGCGGAGTGTCGAGGCGCCGCGAACGGTCCGCGCTCGCTGACGTGAGGCGCCGCGAAAGGCCACGCATCGGCATCCTCGGGGGCCACAAATGCGGCGCAGCGGCCCCGCATTTGTCGCGCCGCGCCGGGGTACGGATCTGCGCCTACGCTGCTATCCTCCGCCGCCATGACCGACGACACGCCGACCTCCAAGCCGTCGTCGCCTCGCCTGATCGTCATCGACGGACCGGCCGGGGCCGGCAAGAGCACGGTCGCTCGCCGCCTCGCGGAGCACTTCGAGCTGCCGCTCCTCGACACGGGGGCGATCTACCGGACGCTGGCGCTCGTCGCCCGCCGCCGCGGGATCCCGTGGACGGACGGCGCGGCCCTCGGTCGCCTCACCGTCGACTTCCCGATCTCCTTTAAGACGCTCCGCGACGACTCCGCGGCGGCGTCGAGCGACGACGGCTCTGGGACCGTCCGCCAGCAGGTGCACTTCGCCGGCGAGGACGTGAGCGTGGCGATCCGCACGCCGGCGATCTCCGAGGGCTCGTCGCGGGTCTCGCTGCACCCGGAGGTCCGCGAGGGTCTCCTCGGCATCCAGCGCGCCCTCGCCGCGGGCGGCTGCGTCGCCGAGGGCCGCGACATGGGCACGGTCGTCTTCCCCGAGGCCCGCGACAAGTTCTTCCTCACCGCGAGCCTCGAGGCCCGGGCCCAGCGGCGCCACGCCGAGCTCGCCTCAGGCGACGCGGAGGTCGAGCTCGAGGAGGTGCTCCGCGACGTCGAGCGCCGCGATCAGCGGGATCAATCGCGGGCCGCGGCGCCGCTGGTCCAGGCCGCGGACGCGGTCGTTCTCGACTCCTCGCACCTCGACATCGCCGAGGTCGTCCGCCGGATCATCGAGATCATCGAGACCCGCGAGGCCTAGCGGGAGTCCAGCGACTCGCGGCGGTCTCACGCGGCGCTCGCCGACGCTCGGCGCTTCGCCGCGGCCGGCGGTCGCGTCGCCGCAGCAGGAGGGTCAGCGCGCGGTCGCAGACTCGCCTGCGCTCGCTCGCACCTTGCGGTTGACGCGCTCTACAAAAGCCCCTAGGGTGCGCAGCGCTCTGGAGCTGGTCGGCGGGATCGCGCGAAGCGAGCCCGCTTCTCCGCCTTCAGGGACAAATTTGGAAGGAACTTCACCCCACAACCATGAACCACAACACCCAACAAGTGGCTGGCGACGACGACTTCGCCGCGCTTTTCGAACAATCGATCCAAGAGACTCCCGAGGTTAAGGAAGGGAGCATCGTCAAGGGGACCGTCGTCGACGTCATCGGCGACTACGCCGTCGTTGACATCGGCATCAAGGCCGAGGGACAGGTCCCGCTCCGCGAGTTCGCGGACGAAGACGGCCAGATCCAGGTCCAGATCGGCGACGAGTGCGAGGTCCTCCTCGAGTCGCTCGAGGACATCAACGGCCTCGTCATCCTGTCGAAGGACAAGGCCCGCAAGCGCAAGGTCTGGGACGAGATCCAGTCGGCGTGCGAGGCCGACGGCATCGTCCAGGGGACGATCACCGCGCGGGTCAAGGGCGGCCTGAGCGTGATGCTCCAGGGCGGCGTCAAGGCGTTCCTCCCGGGGTCGCAGGTCGACCTCCGTCCGGTCCGCAACCTCGACACGTTCATCGATCAAGAGTTCGACTTCAAGATCATAAAGTTCAACAAGAAGCGCGGCAACATCGTCCTCAGCCGCCGCGTCCTTCTCGAGGCCGAGCGCGCCTCGCTGAAGTCGGAGACCCTGGAGAACCTCCAGGAGGGCGAGATCGTCGAGGGGGTCGTCAAGAACCTCACCGACTACGGCGCCTTCATCGACCTCGGCGGCATCGACGGCCTCCTCCACATCACCGACATGTCGTGGGGTCGGGTCAACCACCCGTCGGAGCTCTTCCAGGTCGGCGACAAGGTCAAGGTCAAGGTCCTCAAGTTCAACTCGGACTCTGAGCGCGTCAGCCTCGGCCTCAAGC
>JAGQIT010000644.1:4943-5429 GCA_020431135.1 Myxococcales bacterium
TCGAGCTCGAGGAGGGGATCGAGGGTCTCGTGCACGTCTCGGAGATGTCCTGGACGCGCCAGATCAAGAACCCCAAGCAGTTCCTCAAGATCGGCGACACGGTCCGCGCCGTCGTGCTCGACATCGACGTCTCGCAGAACCGGATCTCCCTCGGCATGAAGCAGCTCGAGGAGAACCCCTACGAGAAGGTCGTCGAGAAGTACCCGCCGCGCGCGGTCGTCCACGGCACGGTCCGCAACATCGCCGACTTCGGCGTGTTCGTCGAGCTCGAGCCGGGCATCGACGGCCTCGTCCACATCACCGACCTGTCGTGGACCCAGCGGGTCCGCCACCCGTCGGAGATGTTCAAGAAGGGCGATGAACTCACGGCGATGGTCCTCAACATCGACGACTCGGGTGAGAAGCCGAAGATCAGCCTCGGCCTCAAGCAGCTCGAGCAGGACCCGTGGGATCGGATCCCGTACGACTACCCGATCGGCAAGATCA
>JAGQIT010000048.1 GCA_020431135.1 Myxococcales bacterium
TTTCCGGCGAGCTCGGCCTCGGCGGCGTCGACCGCCGCCTGCGCGTCCGCGAGCGCGCGCGGGAGATCGCCGGCCGCGATCGCGTCGGCGCTCGCTTGTAGCAGGGTCTTTCGGTCAGCCTTGTCATCGCGGGGGGTCGCGTCGGCGTCGCTCGGCTCGGACATCGCCGGCGGATGATACTCGACGCGCTGAGTTTGCCCCAGCGGCCGCTCGGACCCTCTCGGACCCTCTCGGACCCTCTCGGGCGCCGCGAGCCCGCAAAAAACACCGGCGCCCCCGCGGTGAAGAGCGAACGAACGGGGCGAGGGCACTCGCTGTCGGTCACGCGCGCTGCGCCGCGGGCCCCGCGTCGCCGTCGACGGGCGCGACCTCGGCTGTCCTCGGGGCCTGGTGAGGTCTGCGCTTGACAGCCTCCGCGCGGGGGCTGAGGCTTGGGCAATGCACATTCGCCTTAACTTAGCCTCACATCTCACGATCGCGCTGGCGCTAGGCCTCGGCCTCCCCGGGTGCAACACCGCCGATCTCGGCAGCACCTCCGACGGGACGGCGAGCTCCTCCTCGGGCGGCGACGAGTCCTCGCCGATCGACGACGTCGAGCCCGATCCCTGGCTGACCGAGGTCTACCAGCCGATCCAGGAGCAGGCGCAGCAGATGACCGTCGCCGACTTCCTCGCCGAGTACCCGGAGCCCGCGTACGTCAACGGCGTCTCCTACGCGGCGCTCGACGCCGTCGGCCTCCCGGAGATCAGCGCCTACGCGGGCCTCGGCGCCCAGCACGACGAGTTCATCGCCGCCAACGGCTTCGTCGCCGTGCCGAGCGACGCGCCCAACCCGGCCTGGAGCTACCACGAGCTCTACTACAACGACCTGCCGGTGCTGATCACCACCGACAGCGTCCTCTACGCCCTCCACGCCTCCTTCGACGCGCTCCTCGAGGACCTCGAGCGCAAGCTGATGGCGAGTGAGATCGAGGCGATGGTCGTCGAGATGCACCAGCAGCTCGCCAGCGACCTCGGGGCCCTGCCCGCGACCCTCGACACGACGGCCCGCGACCTCGACGTCTACCTCACGGTCGCGCGGACGCTGATCGAGGGCGAGCCGATCGCGGCGGTCACCGGCGCCGACGCCCAGACCGAGGTCGACCGGATCCTCGTCGCCGCCGACGGCCTCCAGCCGCTCGAGATCAGCCTCTTCGGCGTCGACGTCACCTACGACTTCTCGCAGCTCAAGCCGCGCGGCCACTACGAGGGCGACGAGCTCCTCGAGCGCTACTTCCGGGCGATGATCTGGCTCGGCCGCACCGACATGGCGATGGTCACCTACGACGAGGCGGGGACCCCCGCGTTCAACCGCCGGGGCCTCGACGCCGCCTTCGTCAGCAACATGCTCCTGGCCCAGAGCGGCGCCGACGCGCGCTGGTCGAAGGTCAACATGATCATCGAGAAGCTGATCGGCGAGCGCGACTCGATGGGCCCGCAGGACATGGTCAAGTTCATGGCCGACACCGGGATCGCCGACTACGCCGGCCTCGCGGCGGCCGACGACGACGCGCTCTACAAGGCGCTCGTCGACAGCCCCTACGGCATCCAGCGGATCATGTCGCAGATCATGTTCACCGATCCGGTGGACCCGCCGGTGGTGCTGCCGCGGGTCTACCTGGTGATGGGTCAGCGCTTCACCATCGACTCCTACATCTTCAACAACGTCACCTACGACCGCGTCCAGAACCTGCGCACGGGCGAGAAGGTCGCGCGCATGCTGCCTAGCGAGCTCGACGTCGCCTTCGGCCTCGGCAACAACACGGCGGCCCACCACCTCCAGCCGGAGCTCGACGCCTACGGCTACCAGGGGGTCCTCCACGAGCTCCGCTTCCTGATCGACGCCCACCCGGCGGACTTCTGGGACATGAGCTTCTACAGCGGCTGGCTGGCGGCGCTGCGCAGCCTCAACTTCGGCGACGACTTCGACCAGCGGCCGGAGGCGATGCGCACGCGGGCGTGGGGCGACAAGAACCTCAACACCCAGCTCGCGTCGTGGGCCGAGCTGCGCCACGACACGCTGCTCTACGTCAAGCAGTCCTACTCGGGCGGCATCGGCTGCGAGTACCCCGACGCCTACGTCGAGCCGGCGCCGGCGTTCTACGACTCCATGGTCCACCTCGGCCAGCTCGGCCAGAGCCTCGCCGACGACCTCGCCGCCGACGGCGTCGACGTCGCGGAGATGAAGGACTACTTCACCTCCTTCGAGGGGACGATGGCCACCCTCGGCCAGATCTCGCACAAGGAGCTCGAGGGCGCGGCGCTGACCACCGAGGAGTTCGACTTCCTCCGCGGCGCGGTCGAGCAGGAGATGGTCGGCTGCGGCGAGATCCTCTGGGACGGCTGGTTCGTCGATCTCCTCTACGACCGCGAGAAGGTCGAGGACGTCGCCGCGGTGATCGCGGACACCCACACGGCGCCGACCGACGCCCAGGGCAACGCGAAGGGCTGGGTCTTCCACGCCGCCGCCGGCAAGCCGACGCTCGTCGTCCTCACCGTCGAGGACTGCTCGGGCGTCCGCGCCTTCGTCGGCCCGGGCTCGAGCTTCCACACCGTGCTCACCGAGAACTACGCGCGCATGAGCGACTCGGAGTGGAAGCAGAAGCTCGAGGAGGGGCCGCAGCCGCGGCCGAAGTGGACGGGCTCGTTCCTCGTCGACTAGGCGATCGCCGCGAATGACAGGGGGCCGCGCGATCGAGCGCGGCCCTCTTCATAATTATCTCGCCGATCGCGGCGCGGGGTTCTCGCGGCGGACGTTGTCGCGCAAACCTCTCGGGTGGCCTCGATGTGCCAGCAAGTTTTGCTCGCTTACGTACGTTGACCTGCACCAAACCGGATTGTTAGCCTGCCGGCGTCTGCAAAAGGCAGGAGGAACCCATGCCCGAAATCCGCCGTATCGCTGGCCTCGCAGGACTTGAGGTCAAGATCAACACCGAGCTCTCCGACAAGCTCTCCGCGATCCCTGTGCGCCCCAAGAAGCCCGACCAGTTCCGCGAGGCGCTGGGCAAGCTCGCCACCGACAAGGGCTACCGCGAGAAGGCGACCAAGGATCCGATGCTGATCCTCCAGGACTTCAAGCTCAGCCAGAAGGAGCTGTCGGCGCTGCGTAACGTCGCCCGCATGTCCGGCGCTGACGTCCGCGCCGTCGACCGCCTGACCGCGACCGCGATCGCCGTCGCCGTCGACCACGCCGCCGACACCGACATCGACGTCTCGTGCTGCTCGTGCTGCTGCTGCTGCTGCGGTGAGACGGCCGCGACGCCGACCGGCTGGTAGCGTAGGCTGACGCCGACGCCAACGCCGACGCATGGCGCGCGGCGGGGAGAGAGTCATGAAGACGCAGTGGAACAGCGAGGTCGACGACGACCTCCGCCCCGATCCCCCCGAGCGCCTGTGCACGCTCTACCACGAGAATTCGAAGCTCTCGCCAGAGCTCGCTCGCCGACAGGCGGCGGGCCTGGCGATGAATCGTTTTGAGCAGTACATCGCCAGCCGCGGCTTCCACCAGCACCCGCACCTCCCGCAGGTGGCGCTGCCGGAGGCGGCGGCCGGCGACGCCCGCCTGGCCGACGTGCTGCGCTCGCGTCGGTCGCGGCGCGAGCTGAGCGGCGCGCTCTCCCTCGCCGAGCTCTCGGCGATCCTCCAGCAGGGCCTCGGCCCGACGCTGGTCTTCGAGACCGAAGAGGGGGTCACCCAGGCCTACCGCGCCTGGCCCTCGGCCGGCGGCCTCTACCCGATCGACGCCTACGTCGTCGCCCAGGCGGTCGACGGCCTCGAGCCCGGCGTCTACCACTACAACATCTCGACCGTCGCCCTCGAGCGCCTGCCGCCCCGCGGCGAGCGCGGGCCCGCACAGGTGCTGCGCGACGGCTTCTTCTGGCAGGAGTGGGTGACGACGGCGGCGGCGGCGATCCTCCTGGTCGCGTCGTTCGAGCGGACCCTCGCAAAGTACGGCGAGCGCGGCTATCGCCTGGTCCTCCTCGACGCCGGGCACGCCGCCCAGAACGCGCTCCTGGTCGCCGAGCAGGCCGCGGTCTCGGCCTGCGCCGTCGCTGGCTTCTGCGACGACGCGGTCGCCGAGGATCTCCACCTCGACGGCGTCGACGAGGCGCCGGTCCACGCGATCATCCTCGGCAAGCCGCCCGCGTAGCGGCGGAGCAGCGAAGATCCTGTGCCGCGCGCAGCGTTCATCGGCCCCGCTGGCCTCGCCAGGACGCGTCGCCGCGCCGCGCCGCGGATGTGTCCTGTGGGCCGCTCGCGTAGCGGAGAGACGAGGGGCGTAGTGATCATCGAGCTCGCTGGACTCGACATGTCGCGTCGTCGGGTCGCGGCGCGGACGCTCCGTGTCGGCAGCTCGCGTGGGGGGGAGACGAGGCGCGCGGCGTTCGGTCTCGCTGGTGTCGACAGGTCGCGTCGTCGCGCCGCGGCGCGGACGTGCCGTGTCGGCAGCTCGCGCGTGGGAGAGACGCGGGGAGCAGCGTGCCCTGGCCGTGAGCGCGCCGCCTGTGGCAGGCTCGACGCGACGCGGGGCCGCGGAGGGAGCGCCGATGTTTGACAGCAAGGACAACGAGTTCGTCGCCTGGTACCCGGCCTGCGTCACCGAGGACCAGGCCGCCGGCGTCTGGGCGCCGCGGCGCGCGGCCTGGTACGTGCACATCCCGTTTTGCACGGCGATCTGCGACTACTGCGGCTTCGCGGTGAGCAAGGCCAAGGAGGGGGGGATCGAGCGCTACCTCGCCGTCCTCGAGGCCGAGATCCGGCGCTACGCCGCGCGCGGGCGCCTGAGCAACCA
>JAGQIT010000645.1:0-853 GCA_020431135.1 Myxococcales bacterium
GACGCGTTCCGGGTCGAGCCCCCCTTCAAGCTCCAGGGCTCGTACCGCAACATGAACAAGCTCGCCGAGAAGATCGCCGCGGCGATGACCGCGGACGAGGTCGAGGCGGTCGTCGACGACCACTACCTCGGCGAGGCCCAGACGCTGACGACCGACGCCGAGCAGAACCTCCTCAAGCTCGCCGAGCTCCGCCAGCGCCTGACCGAAGAGCAAGCCGAGCGCTGGGGGCACATCAAGCGCGAGTTCCAGCGCACGCGCAGCCTCGGCGGCGCCGAGGACGATCCGGCGGTCCGCGTGACCGCCCAGCTGTCGATCCTCGGCGAGCGCCTGCGGGCGATCGACGAGGCCGTGCGCGCCGCGGCGGCGGGGCGCGGCGACCCGTCGGCGATGCTCACAGAGGTCGCCAAGGCGCTGCGGGCGACCGCCCAACCCAAGGACGAGCGCGAGTGGCTACGGCCCTACGTCGCCGAGATCGCTGATGGCCTCAAGGGCCTGCGCAGCGGCGCAGGTGCGGGTCCCGGGACCCTCGAGGTGCGCGTCCACAACGAGCCGCCGCCCGGCGTCACCGAGCTCCTCGCCCAGCAGGTGGCGATCGTCGAGCGCACGCTCGTGCCGATGGTCCGCGCGGCGACGACGAAGCTCACCGACGTCACCGGCCTCGAGGCGAAGGTCGAGGAGCTCCTCGGCGAGCTCCGCCAGATCGACGCGCGCATGCGGACGCGGCGATCGTAGCGGGTCGACGGGCCGGCGCCGCGGCGCCTCACTCCCCCGTCCAACGCCCGCAGAAGTACTCGGCGACGCGCAGCGACAGCGCCTTGTCGCTGAAGCGCAGGTACCCCTCGACCTGGACGTC
>JAGQIT010000645.1:960-2552 GCA_020431135.1 Myxococcales bacterium
CCCCAGGGGATCGGCGAGTGGCGCTTGATCGGCGGCGACGGGGCCATCTCGAGCGAGCGCAGCGCCCGGGCGCAGCGCAGGTCGAGGCCGCTCGCGTCGACGTTCTGGCCGGTCGCCAGCGAGTCCCAGGTCGCGAACCAATGCGGGCAGTCGCCGCCCCTGCCCATCAGCGTGAGGATCCAGGCGCAGCGCTCGGCGATCGCCTGGCCGAGGCGGAGGCAGCTGTCCTCTCCGACAGGTTCTACCTGCGGCTCGGCGTCCCATGTGACGTACTCGAGGAGCGCGTCGATCGCGGTCTCGGTCATCCCGACCGCGGGCGGCGCGGCGTTGGCGTAGTTTCGCACCCAGTGCCGGCGGCCGTCGTGGACGACCGCGGTGTGGACGGTCGCGTTGTCGGTGACGCCGCGCTCGTGATCGTTGCCGACGCGCCAGTAGCCGTTCACCTCGGTGAGGTCGATGAGCGCGGCGACGTCGGCGGGGTCGACCCGGCCGGTGTGGATCCCGAGGCGCTCGACGTAGGCGCGGCCGTGGTAGAGGACGCGGCCGTCGGCGTCGATGTAGGCCGTATACGCCGGACAGGTGCCGTAGCAGAGCGTCCGCCGGATCATCACCTCGCCGGCGGCAGGGTCCGCGGGCGCGCCCGTCGACGCCGCGCTCCCCGTCGCTCCTTCGGAGGAGCCGCGCCCGCGCGGCGTAGGCACGTCGCTCGCGGTCGGGGGGACCTCGCCTGTGAGGCCGCGCTCGGGCTCCTCGGCGGCGGGCCCCGGGCGGTCGACGTCCGCAGGCGCAGCGCCGCCGCACGCGACGACGAGCGACAACGACAGCGACAACGCGACGCGAGCGGCCGCGGTGCGCCCCGCCGACGCCGCGCCCCTGCCCGAGACGCCCGACCCCGGCGTCTACGACTACGTGCGCCTGCCCCTCGGCGGCCTCGAGATGGTCAGCGCCTGCGCCTTCCACCCGAGCGGCGACTACGCGCTCGTGCTCGAGGCCTACGACCGCGTCCACGTCCTCACCTGGCCGGCGGGCGAGGTCACGACGATCACCATCGACGCGCCCGGCCGCTGGTTCGCCTTCCGCGACGTCGTCTTCACGCCCGACGGCAGCAAGGCGCTCATCGTCGGCGTCGACGACAACGACACCGGCCGCATCGCAGCCTTCGACGACGCCGCGTACCGCGCCGGCGAGGCGCTGCCCGTGTCGCTGCTGCTCGAGCGCCCCGGCGAGGCGCTCGTGGCCATCGAGTACCCCTGGGACGACGGCCCGCCGGTGGTGCTGGGCAAGCAGGAGAACGGCCAGGGCTGGATCGCGCGCCTGCGCGATCTGGACGTCGAGGCCGGCGCCTTCGGCGACTTCGTCGAGGGCTTCGGCTCGATCACCGGCTGCGACGACTTCGCCTTCGTGAACAACGAGTTCGGCGGGCCGGGCATCTACGTGATCTGCGGCCACAACGGCGCCGACCACCGCTACTACACCTGGCTGGGCGGCGTCGGCGAGTGGCGCGACCGGCCCGGCACCAACAACACCGGCAACTTCGTGCGCATCGCCGCGCACCGCGGCGGGGACTACGCGTTGGTGCTGGCGGCTGCGGG
>JAGQIT010000049.1 GCA_020431135.1 Myxococcales bacterium
AGCAAGCCGCAGCGGAGCAAGCCGCAGCGGAGCAAGCCGCGGCGGCGGCCGAGGTCGCGGAGGAGCCCGAGGTCGAGGCGGAGCCCGAGGTCGAGGCGGAGCCCGAGGTCGCGGAGGAGCCCGAGGTCGAGGCGGAGCCCGAGGTCGCGGAGGAGCCCGAGGTCGCGGCGGAGCCCGAGGTCGCGGAGGAGCCCGAGGTCGAGGCGGAGCCCGAGGTCGCGGAGGAGCCCGAGGTCGCGGCGGAGCCCGCGGTCGCGGCGGAGCCCGCGGCAGCAGGGGAGTACGGCGGCGAGAGCTTCACGTCCGAGGAGCTCGAGCTGATCAAGAGCGCCGAAGAGACCGCAGCCCAGGGCGGCGCGCGGGCGATCGACGCGTGGCGTGACGTGGTCCATCGCCTCGGTGACAAGCGCTACCCGAAGCAGCGCCTGCGCGAGCTCTACGTCGAGGCCGGCAAGTGGAGCAACGTCGCCGACCTCCTCAAGGATGACGTCAAGAACCTCGACGACAACGACCCGCTCAAGCGCGAGGCCTACTGGGAGCTCATCCAGGTCTACGACGACCACCTTCGTCAGCCCGGCCTCGTCGTCACGACGCTGTCGGCGCTCGAGAAGCTCCTCGAGCAGATCGGCGACAACGCGGCGCTGCTCAGGGTCGTCGAGACCCAGCAGACGCAGTTCGAGAAGATGAAGCGCTGGCCGGACCTCATCAGCAGGATCCGTCGGCGCGCCGAGCTCACCGAGGACCCGATCGCCCAGGCGGCCCTGCACCTTGAGGCAGGTACCCTCTTCCTCGACAAGTTCAACAACCAGGCTGAGGCGATCAAGAGCTTCGAGGCGGTCCTCGAGACCGACGAGAACAACGCGACGGCGATCAGCAAGCTTAAGGAGCTCTACGCCCGCCGCCGCGACTGGGAGAAGATGGTCGGCGTCCAGCAGAAGGAGCTGGCGCTGATCGAGGATCGCGAGGAGCGGATGAACCAGCTCCTCGAGATCGCCCGCACCGCTGCCAAGAAGATCAAGAAGAACTCGCTGTCGATCGAGCTGTGGAACCAGGTCCTCGAGCTGGACCCGGTCCACACCGAGGCGCTCGGTCAGCTCGAGGCCCTCCTCGAGCGCGAGAAGTCGTGGGACGAGCTGGCGAAGGTCCTCACGACCCTCACCGACGTCGACGACGACGAGAAGCGGCGGACCCAGCGGCTCGTCAAGCTCGGCCAGCTCTACGCCGACAAGGTCAACGACAACCCGGCGGCGATCAAGGCCTGGGAGCAGCTCTACGAGCTCGATCCGGGCAACCGCCGGGCTCAGGACGCGCTCAAGAAGCTCTACCTCGCTGAGGGCGCGCTCGACTCTCTCGAGGAGTTCTACGCCAAGCAGGACAAGTGGGGCGAGTTCGTTCGCGTCCTCGAGCGCGAGGCCGACTCGGCCGAGGGCGAGGCGCGCACCAACCTCCTCATCAAGATCGCTGACCTCTACCGCGATCGCCTCGACAAGGCGGACCGCGCGACCCGTGCCCTCGAGAAGGCGCTCGAGCACGACGGCAACAGCCTCGGCGCGGCGGAGCGGCTGATCGACCTCTACGAGGCGGCGGCGGACGAGAGCAACATCGCCATGCCGCTCGAGGTCAAGCTCGCGCACACCGAGGATCCGCACGATCGTCAGGTGCTGCTGCGTCGCCTCGCCGACCTCGCCGAGCGCATCGCCGGCGACCAGGCGCACGCGTTCAGCTACTTCCGGCAGGCGTTCAAGGAGGACCACACCGCCGAGGACATCCGCGGTCAGCTCGAGCGGCTGGCCGGAGAGACAGGTCTCTGGACGGAGCTCGTCGAGTCCCTTGAGGAGGCGATCGAGAAGTACGGCGATGACCCGGCGAGCATCCCGCTTCGCCTCACCGTCGCGGCCGTCTACGAGGAGCGCCTCGAGAACGCCGACGCCTCGCTCGCCGCCAACCAGGCGGTGCTGGCGATCAACCCCGAGGAGCCGACGGCCCTCACGTCGCTCGAGCGCCTCTACCTCGCGCTCGGCCGCGAGGTCGACCTCCTCGAGATCCTCGGCACGAAGCTCGGCCTCGCTGAGGACGACGCCGAGCGCCGGTCGATCCAGGGCCGGATCGGCATGATCCAGGAGCGCCTCGGCAACAACGACGAGGCGATCGCCGCCTACGAGGCGGTCCTCGCCACCGGCGTCGAGGACCCGGAGGCCCTCTCCGCCCTCGACCGCATGTACCTCAACCTCGAGCGGTGGACCGAGCTCGCGGACATCATCCGCCGCGAGCTCGCGGTCACCGACGAGGAGGCGGTCGTCGACCGCGCCAACTTCCTCCTCCGCCTCGGCGTCATCTACCAAGACAAGCTCGAGGAGGCGGTCGCGGCGATCGATCTCTACCGCCAGGTCCTCGAGATCGATCCGTACAACGAGGAGGCGCGCGCTCGCCTCGAGGGGTGGCTCGGCGACGACGAGCACAAGACGACCGTCGCGACGATCCTCCTCCCGGTCTACGAGACCCTCGAGAACTGGCCGCGCCAGGTCCAGTGCCTCGAGCTCCAGCTCGCCGCTGAGGAGATGCAGTCGCAGCAGGTCGGCCTCCTCCTGCGGATCGGTGCGATCCTCGCCGGCCCGATGGGCGACACCTCGAGGGCGTTCGCGGCCTACAGCCGCGCCTTTGAGATCGACCCGGAGAGCGAGCAGGCGCAGGACGAACTCGAGAAGATCGCGGAGATCGAGGACCGCTTCGCCGACCTCTCGGCGATCTACGAGGGGGCGATCTCCGCTGACCTCTCGTCGAGCCTCCTCCGCCGCCTGCTGATGAAGCTCGCCGACCTCTACGACGAGCGCCTCGGCGATCCCGACAAGGCGACCGACTACTACAAGCGGGCGCTCGACGTCGATCCCGACAACGTCGGGGCGCTCGACGCCCTCGAGAAGCTCTACGGCCGCGCGCAGAACTGGGGCGAGCTCCTCGACGTCTACCGCAACAAGGTCGTCCTCTCGAACGACGTCGACCAGCGCCAGGAGCTCCGCTTCCGGATCGCGACGATCCAGGACGGTCGCCTCAACCAGAAGAACGAGGCGATCAACACCTTCAACGAGATCCTCGCGGACGACTACGAGAACCTCCGCGCCCTCGTCGCCCTCGACCGCCTCTACGTCGAGCAGGAGATGTGGATCGAGCTCTCGGAGAACCTCGAGCGCCAGCTGACCCTGGCTCAAGAGGCCGAGGAGCTGATCACCCTCAACCTCCGCCTCGGCGAGCTCCGCCTGACCCGCCTCGAGCAGCCGGGCCTCGCGGTCGAGAACTACCGTCGGGTCTTCGAGTTCGATCCGGCGAACGAGACGGCGCTCGCGGCGATGGAGCAGCTCCTCGACCACGAGGCCGAGCAGCTCACGGTCGCCCGCATCCTCGAGCCGATCTATCGCACCGCGAACCAGTGGCCGCGCCTGATCCAGACCTACGAGATCATGGTCAAGCACGCCCAGGATCCCGTCGAGAAGATCGGGCTCCTCCACCGGATCGCCGAGCTCCACGAGATCATCGGCGACGAGGCCGCGGCGTTCGACGCCCTCGGCCGCGCCTACCGGGCCGACCCGTCGAACGAGGAGTCGCAGGGCCGCATCGAGAACCTCGCGCGCCAGATGGGCGCCTACGCGGAGCTGGTCAAGCTCTACGAGGACTCGATCCCCGACATCATGGACGACAACCTGGCGATCACGATCCTCTTCAAGGTCGCCCAGGTCTACGAGGGGGTCATCGACGATCCGACGCAGGCGGCCGCCGCCTACGACCGCGTTCTCGGCATCGACCCGGCGAACTTCGCGGCGATCGACGCGCTGATCGAGCTCCATCGCCGGACGAACAACTTCGACGCCCTCGTCGACGCCGTCGTCCGCAAGTCGGACATGGTCGAGAGCATGGACGACCGCAAGGCGCTCCTGCTCTACGCGGCCAACGTCCGCGAGTCGGTGATGGAGAGCCCGGCCGGCGCGATCGAGCTCTACCAGCAGGTCCTGGGGATCGATAACTCGGACCTCACGGCGCTCGACGCCCTCGAGAAGCTCTATGTCCAGACCGAGTCGTGGATCGACCTCAAGGACATCTACGCCCGCAAGGTCGAGCTCGCGGCGACGGAGCCTGAGATCCAGCGCGGCGTCCTCCACGTCCTCGGTCAGGTCTTCGAGGAGCGCCTCGCGGACTACGAGCGGGCGATCGAGACCTACGAGCGTGTCCTCGACCTCGAGCCTCACGACTACGACGCGATCAAGGCCCTCGACCGCCTCTACGGTCAGGCCGAGCGCTGGCCCGCCCAGCTCCAGATCCTCCAGCGCGCCGTCGAGCTCGACGGCGACCGCGAGGCCCAGATCAGCTACCGCTACCGGATCGGCAACCTCTGGGAGGAGAAGCTCCTCGACACCGTGCAGGCGGTCGACGCCTACCGCGACGTCCTCGAGCTCTCCGCCGACCACGGGCCGACGATCGAGGCCCTCGATCGCATCGTCCACGGCGACAACCAGCCGATGATCGCGGCCGAGGTCCTCGCGCCCTTCTACGACCAGCTCGCGGAGTGGGAGAAGCTCGTCGACATCTACGACGTGATGGCGCGCAACACCGACGACCCGGTGGCGAAGATCGATCGCCTCCACCAGATCGCCGGGATCTACGAGAGCCAGCTCCAGGTCTACGACAAGGCCTTCGACGCCTACGCCCGCGCCCTCGCGGTCGAGCCGACGCACGAGGAGACCCTCGGTCAGCTCCACCGCCTCGCCGAGGTCACGAGCGAGTGGCAGCGCCTCAGCGACCTGCTCTCGGAGCAGGCGGAGAACGTCCTCGACCCGAACGTCAAGGTCGACATGTTCCACCGCGTCGCGCGGATCCAGGAGCAGAACCTCGGCGAGATCGAGGAGGCGATCAGCCGCTACCAGACGATCCTCGAGCTCGAGCCGGAGAACGAGCGCGCGGTCGCGGAGCTCGACCGGATCTACACCGGCCTCGAGCGCTGGGAGGAGCTCGTCGAGATCCTCCGCCGGCAGGCGCTGTCGTCGGACGACGAGAACGAGGCGATCGAGCGCCAGTTCCGCATGGCGCAGATCTACCAGCTCAACATGAGCGACCTGCCCCACGCGATCGAGGTGTACCGGGAGATCCTCAACATCAACCCGGACCACTCGACGACGCTCGCCGCCCTCGAGCTGATCTTCGCCGAGGGCGAGCATCAGCAGGAGATCGCCGAGATCCTCGAGCCGCTCTACTACGCGGCCGAGCGCTGGGACGCGCTGGTCAAGCTCGGCGAGGTCAAGCTCAGCGTCACCGCCGACCCGGTCGATCGCATGTCGATCATCCAGAACGTCGCGGAGATCTGCGAGCGCCGCCTCGGCGACGCCGGCCAGGCCTACTACTGGTGGCTCCGTGCGTACATGGACGACCCGCTGAACCCGCAGGTCACCGAGGAGCTCACGCGCCTGGCTGAGATCACCCAGGAGTGGGCCTACATCGTCGACGTCGGCGACCAGATCCTCGAGGTCCAGGGCGTCTCGCCGGAGGTCCAGCTCGAGGTGCTCGCCCGCTCGGGTCGCGTCCTCGACCGCCACCTCCAGGACGCGGCGCGGGCGATCGACGCCTACGTCCGGGTCCTCCAGCTCGACCCCGACCACCGCGAGGCCCTCGAGGCGCTCGACCGCATCTACAGCCAGTCGGCGATGTGGGACGAGCTCGTCGAGATCCTCCAGAAGCGGATCGAGAACACGATGGACGCGGAGATCCTCATCGATCTCCACACCCGCATCGCCAGCGCCTTCGAGCGCTACCTCGGGCGGCCGGAGGACGCGATCGCGTCCTACAACCAGGTCCTCGAGCTCGACCCGAACAGCCGCGACGGCCTCGAGCGCCTCGAGACGCTCTACCTCAACCACCAGCGCTGGCAGGACCTCTACGACAACTACCAGCGGATGGTCGACATCGCCAACACCGACGACGACATGGCCGGCTGCTACCAGCGGATGGCCAAGATCGCCTCGGAGTGCCTCGAGCGCGAGCTCGACTCCGTCGACCTCTGGAACCGGGTGCTCGACCTCCGCGGCGAGGACCCGCTGGCCCTCGGCGAGCTCGCGCTGCTCCACGAGCGCGGCAACCGCTGGGACGAGTACGTCGAGATCCTCGAGCGTCAGGTCTACGTCCTCGACGACCCGGCGGATCGCGTCGCCGTCTACCAGGCCCTCGGCCGCGTCTACGGCAACCAACTCCAGAACGAGCGCAAGTCGATCGACGCCTGGCTCTCGGCCCTCGACGCGGACGACCGCAACGTCGACACGCTCTACGCCCTCCACGGGATCTACGAGCGCAACGAGTCGTGGCTCGAGCTGACGGACATCCTCCGCCGCCTCATCGCGGTCGGCCCGGCCGTCCTCGACATCGAGCAGATCCGCGACTACTACGCGCAGCTCGGCCGCATCGAGGGCGAGTACCTCATGCAGACCGAGGCGGCGATCGACGCCTGGCTCAAGGTCCTCGACCTCGACCCGTCGAACATGGAGGCCCTGGCCGCCCTCGAGCAGCTCTACTCGAGCCAGGCGCGCTGGGAGGAGGTCATCAGCGTCCTCGAGCGCAAGACCAAGGTGGTCGAGGACGAGGAGTCGAAGATCGACGTCCTCATGCAGATCGCCCAGATCTGGGAGGAGCAGCTCGACGACAAGATCCAGGCCTCCGGCGCGTACATGGAGATCCAGGAGCTGCAGCCGCTCCACGTCGCCGCCGGCGACGCGCTCGAGAGCATCTATCGGGCGACCGAGGAGTGGGACCAGCTCACCGAGCTCCTGATCACCCGCGCTGAGATCTCGCCGGACCCTAAGGTCAAGGTGGCGAGCCTGCAGAACGCGGCCAAGGTCTTCGAGTCTGACCTCGGCGACCTCGACAACGCGTTCATGGTGCTCCAGGCGGCGTTCAACGTCGACTACTCGAACGAGAAGACCTCCCGCGAG
This sequence comes from Myxococcales bacterium, assembly GCA_020431135.1. Classification (GTDB taxonomy): domain Bacteria; phylum Myxococcota_A; class Polyangia; order Nannocystales; family Nannocystaceae; genus JADJRG01. The sequence continues at coordinate 6,966 of JAGQIT010000049.1, forward strand.
CTCGAGCGCCTGGCGACGGCGGCGGGCAAGTGGGGTGACCTCCTCAACGAGTACAACGGCATCGTCACCCAGATCCCGGACCCGAAGGAGCGCTGCGAGCTGTGGGTGAAGATCGGCCGCTGGTACGGCGAGCACCTCGACCGCCCGGACTACGGGATCCAGTCGCTGCAGAAGGCGCTGGCCCTCAACGCGGAGAGCGTCAACGCCCTCCGTGAGCTGGCGAGCTTCTACCGCCGCGACAACGCGGCGAAGGAGCTGGCCGAGACCCTCGAGCGCCTCGTGCCCCTCGAGACCGAGCCGGAGATCAAGGCCAAGGTCCTCCAGGACCTCGCCGAGGTCCGCGAGGTCGGCCTCGACAAGGTCGGCGCCGCGATCGAGGCCTACCGCGACATGCTCGAGGTCGACCCCGACAGCGTGATCGCCCTCGACAACCTCGCCCGGCTCTACGAGGCCGAGGGCAAGGCGCCGGAGCTGGTCGAGGTCCTCGACCGACGCGCCGAGCTGATGCTCGACGACCCGGCCGGCGCGATCGTCCTCCGCAAGCGGATCGGTCAGGTCCAGGACACGGCCCTCGACGACCCGCAGGCGGCGATCGCCACCTACCGCGACATCCTCGGGATGGAGCCGACCGATCGCGACGCCCTCGTCGCCCTCGAGCGCCTCTACCTCGCGGGCAACCAGATCCCGGAGTACCTCGAGATCCTCGAGGCGCAGCTCGACGCGACCATCGACTCGAACGAGCAGATCCAGATCTACGACAAGATGGCGCGGGCCCTGGTCGAGCTCGCGGACGACCCGCTGCGGGCGACGGAGGTCCTCGAGAAGATCCTCCTCCTCGACCAGAACCGGGATCCGACCTACCGCCAGCTCGAGGAGCTCTACGGGAAGCTCGAGAAGTGGAGCGAGCTCGTCGAGACCTACCGGCGTCACGTCGACGCGGCTGGGGACAACCTGGCGAAGATCGAGCTCCTCCAGGCGATGGCGGAGGTCTACGAGAAGCAGATCCAGGACGTGGATCGGGCGATCGAGACCTACAGCGAGATCCTCGAGCTCGACCCGAACCACCTGGAGGCGGCGGTCAAGCTCAGCCGCCTGCAGGAGCGCATCGAGGACTGGCCGGCGGTCATCAAGACCCTCGAGCTCCTGGCGACCCTCTTCAAGGAGCCGCAGGACCAGGTCGAGAACCTCACCCGCATGGGTCAGGTCTTCCTCAACAAGCTCAGCGACCCGGAGAAGGCGGAGATGCGCCTGACCCAGGCGCTCGAGCTCGAGCCGGGCCATGTGCCCGCGCTCGTCGGCCTCGCCGAGCTCTACAAGTCGCGCTACGACTGGCTCAAGGCCGCCCGCAACCTCGAGACGGCTGCGGAGTACTCGACCAACAAGCTCGAGAAGACGAACCTCGCCGCCGAGGCGGGCTTCATCTTCTACGAGGAGCTCGACGACCGCGAGAAGGCGACCTCGCTCTTCGCCAAGGTCCTCGATCTCGACCCGGAGCACGTCCGCGCGGGCAAGATCCTCGCTCAGATCTACTACGAGGATAAGAACTACGCGGGCGCCGATCCGATCTTCGACATGCTCACCCGCAAGGTCGAGACCCTCGAGCTCGACGACCGCGGCGAGCGCGACCTCTTCCTCCAGGCGGCGGTCACCGCCCGTCAGGTCGATCGCGGCGACAAGGCGCTCAAGCAGTACAAGCGGGCGTACGACATCGACTCGACCGACCGCGAGGTGCTCAGCGGCATGGCCGACCTGCTCTTCGAGCGGGAGGACTGGGACCGGGCGTTCAAGCTCTACCAGACCATCCTCGTCCAGCACCGCGACAGCCAGAGCCCGGCCGACACCGTCCTGGTCTACTACCGGCTCGGCACGATCAAGCGTCACCAGAACGAGTCCCGCAAGGCGCTCAACTACCTGGAGAAGGCGCTCGAGATCGATCCGCACGACGCCAACACCCTCAAGGCGGTCATCGATCTCCAGGCGGGGTCGAACGACTGGGAGGGCGTGATCCAGGCCAAGCGGGCGCTGATCGACACCGTCGATGAGGACCGCAAGGTCGAGATCTACAAGGAGATCGGCGGGCTCTACGCCGAGAAGCTCGACAACTGGCGCAAGTCGGCGCAGGCCTACGAGAACGCCCTCGAGCTCCGGCCGCAGGACTACCCGCTCCTGCACACGCTCCTCGACATCTACACGAAGCGCAAGCAGTGGGACGACGCCATCGGCATCATCGACAAGATCGTCGTGATCGAGTCGAACAACGTCCGTCGGTCGCGCTACCACTACACGGCGGCGGTCCTCCTCCGCGACGAGGTCAAGGCCCACGACGAGGCGATCGATCGCTTCAACCGGGTCCTCGACGACGACCCGGCCTTCCTCAAGGCGTTCCAGGCGATCGACGCCATGGTCACCAAGAGCAAGGACTGGAAGACGCTCGAGCGCTCCTACCGGAAGATGCTCAAGCGCCTCCCGCAGGGCGAGGAGGAGATGCCGCTGAAGATCACGCTGTGGAGCAACCTCGCCGAGATCTATCGGACGCGCCTCCACGACTTCAAGGCGGCGGCGGCGGCGTTCGAGGTGGCCAACAAGCTCGACCCCGAGAACGTCGATCGCCACTACATGCTCGCCGAGCTCTACGAGCGGCTGCTGCAGGATCACCCGACGGAGTACGTCCGCCAGGCGGTCGAGCAGCACCAGATCCTCATCGCCCGCGAGCCCTTCCGCTACGAGAGCTACCACGCGCTCTTCAACATCTACTCGCGGTCGCAGCAGATCGATAAGGCCTTCTGCGTCGCCCGGACCCTCGCGTTCCTCAAGCAGGCGAACAACGAGGAGATGGCGATCTACAACCGCTACAACAACCCCGAGTTCCAGCAGGCGCGCCAGCGCCTCAGCGAGGAGACGCTGCGTCGCCACGTCTTCCCGGCCGACGAGGATCCGTTCCTCACCGGCATCTTGGGGATGATCGCCCCGGCCCTCGCGGCCTGGCAGGCGAAGCCGCTGCCGCCGGCGTTCAAGTCGGAGGAGCGGATCGACATCACGACCGATCCGCAGCTGATCTCGCGGCTCGCCAAGTACACGATGAGCGTCCTCAACGTCGGTCAGCCGGACATGTACCTCCGGCCGAACGAGCCCGGCGACCTGATGCTCATGAACTGCGTCCGTGACCGCCGCGTCTTCCCGACGATGGTCGTCTTCTCGAACCTGCTCCGCGGCAAGAACGAGAAGCACCTGGCCTTCGCCATGGGCCGGCACATGATGGACCTCTACCTGCCGCACTACGCGTACGTCTCCCTCGACCGCTCGCCGCAGCGCCTCAAGCAGATCTTCATGACCTGCATGCACATCTGCGGGATGCCGGTCGGCGGCAACACCAACGAGCTCAACGCCTACGCGCGTGAGATCGTCGGGCGCCTGTCGGCGGGCGCGGTCGACCAGATGCGCAGCCTGATGCGGAAGTTCGTCGAGGCCGGCGGCTCCGCGGACGTGAAGAAGTGGGCGCAGGCGACGGAGATCTCCGGCTACCGCGTCGGCCTCCTCCTCTGCAACGACATGCAGATCGCGGCCCACGTGATCTCGCAGGAGGCGGCGACCTTCGGGGCGACGATGACCCCGAAGGACAAGATCCGCGAGCTGGTCCTCTACTCGATCAGCGAGGACTACTTCAAGGCGCGCCGCAGCATCGGCATGCAGGTCGCGTAGGTCCTTCGACCTGCCGACGACGAAGAGGGCGGACCCCGCGGGGTCCGCCCTTCTTCGTTCTCGTCCCCGCGTGCGGGTCTCGGGGCTGGGGCGCGGACGGCCGACCGAGTCATCGCGCGGCGGACGGGCGGCGCAGAGGCGGGGAGCTCGGCCGCGG
>JAGQIT010000646.1 GCA_020431135.1 Myxococcales bacterium
AGATCGTCCACGCCAACCCGGCCGCCGGCGAGCTCCTCGGCTCGCGCCTCGTCGGCCGCTCGCTCCTCGAGCTGGTCGGCCCCGGCGACGTCGATCGCCTCGCCGAGGCCCTCAGCCAGGCCGAGGCCGGCAACTGGCACGGCGAGCTCGAGATCCGCACCCTCGACGGCGAGGCCCTGCCGATCGAGCTGTCGCTCGCCGCCGGCCGCGGCCAGGGGGCGCCGCTCGTCGCCCTCCTCCGCGACCTCCAGGAGCGCCGCCAGCGGGAGTTCGAGGAGCGCCTGATCGCCCAGATCGATCGCATCCTCCTGAGCTCGCCGCGCCCGCAGGAGAGCATCCCGACCGCGAGCCGGGTGCTCCTCGACGCCCTCGAGCTCGATCGCGCCGTCCTCGTGGTCCACCGCGCCGGGGTCTGGGAGCGCTGGGAGATCGAGCGCGAGCAGGAGCACCGCTGCCTCCTCACCGGGGCGCCGCCGGAGGCCTGGCGCAGCGATCGTCAGGTCGCGCTCACCGAGCCCGAGAGCCCGGCGACGGCGGCGGTCTTCGGCCCGATCGCCCGCGGCCGCCGGGCGATCCGCGTGACCCTGTCGGCGCCCTCGGGGCTCATCGGCTACCTCCTGCTGATCGCCGCGCGCCCCGGCGCCTTCGATCGCCGGACGACCTCGCTCCTCGGCCTCCTCGCCCCCGCCCTCGCCCTCGGCCTCGCCAACGGCCTGCTGATGGTCGAGACCGAGGCCTTCGCCGCCTACCAGGCGATGCTCCTCGACCAGACCTCGGTGCTCCTCAACTCGCTCGACGCCGACGGCCGCGTCGTCACCTGGAACCGGGCGAGCGAGCGCCTCCTCGGGATCGCCGCCGAGGACGCCCGCGGCCGCCGCTTCGGCATCGACGTCGGGGCCATGGAGCCGGCGGTCTGGAGCGACCTGTGGAGCACGCTGCTGAGCCGCGGGAGCATCGTCCGCGAGCTCGTGATCAAGACCGCCGAGGGGAACGCGGTCCCCCTCCACCTCGAGGCCCGCCTCCTCCGCGACTCGGCCGAGGTCAAGGGCGCCGTCCTCGTCGGCCTCGATCTCCGCCGCCGCCGCGCCCTCGAGGATCAGGTCCTGCGCAGCCAGAAGCTCGCCGCCGTCGGCCTCCTCGCCGCCGGCATCGCCCACGAGATCAACAACCCGCTGAGCGGCGTCGTCGGCTACTCGCGCCTCCTCCTCGACAAGCCGCTCGATCCCTGGGTCCGCGAGCGCGTCACCAAGATCGCCCAGAGCGGCGAGCGCTGCCGCAAGATCGTCGAGGGCGTCCTCCTGTTCTCGCGGCAGCAGGAGGGCGGCAAGCGGCGCCCGGTCGACCTCGCCGAGCTCGTCGACCGGGTGATCGGCATCGGCGAGTACCAGTGGCGCATGCACAACGTCCGGATCGTCCGCACCTACCCGGAGGTCCCGGTCATCGTCGAGGCCGACACCGACCAGCTCGAGCAGGTGCTCCTCAACCTCCTGTCCAACGCGGTGGACGCGATGCCCCGGGGCGGGACGATCAGCATCGAGCTGCGCCGGGGCGCGGACGGCGGGGCCCGCCTCGCGGTCCGCGATCAGGGCCACGGGATCCCGGCCGAGATCCTCTCGCGTATCTTCGACCCCTTCTTCAGCACCAAGGAGATCGGCAAGGGCACCGGCCTCGGCCTCGCCATCTCCTATGGGATCATCAAGGAGCACGGCGGTGATATCCTCGTCGACTCCGCGCCCGCGCAGGGCACGACCTTCACCGTTCTCCTGCCTCCCGCCGGAAATGCGAGCGCCGGAGGCGACGCCGCCCCCGAGGGCGGCTAGACCAGCGAGCAAGCGATGAGCCGCGGACGCACCCCCCCAGTCAAGGACACCTACTCCACCCACGACGTCGCCAAGATCTGTTGCGTCACCCCGACGACCGTGATCCGATGGATCGAGGACGGCCTGATCCCGGCGTTCAAGACCGTCGGCGGCCACCGTCGGGTCCGTCGTGAGGATCTCGAGAAGGTCTGCTCGGAGCGCGGGATCCCCTTCAACGTCCAGTCCGGCGACGAGACCGGGCGGATCCTCGTCGTCGACGACGAGCCGGTCGTGCTCGACCTCGTCCGCGACGTCGTCAACGACATCACCCACTCTTTCGAGGTCGAGGTCGCCCGCGACGCCTTCGACGCCGGCCGCCTCGTCGCCGTCTTCCGCCCGCAGCTGATCTTCCTCGATCTGATGATGCCCGGCGTCGACGGCTTCGAGGTCTGCACCCGCCTCAAGCGCGACTCGGCGACGGCGCACACCGAGATCGTCGCCATCACCGGCTACTACACGGAGGCCAACACCGAGCGGATCCTCAGCGCCGGCGCGGTCGCCTGCCTGCGCAAGCCGCTCGACGTCACTGACGTCCGCCGGCGGGTGATCGAGTCGTTCCGCCTGCGCGAGGAGCAGGTCAGCGGCCACGAGGAGAGCCTCCCGGCCGAGAACGCCAAGGTCCTCCTCGTCACGCAGAACGCCGACTTCCGGGCCAAGGTCCAGGACGAGCTCAGCGAGGCGGCGGTCAAGGTCCTCACCGCCCAGACCGCCGGAGACGCCCTCCTCGTCGCCCAGGCGGCGCCGCCGAAGTACGTCATCCTCAGCCTCAGCCTCCCTGATCTCGACGACTCCAAGCTCATCGAGAAGCTGATCAAGGGGACCAGCCACCCGCCGACGATCATCGCCGTCCACGACGATCCGAGCGAGGCGATGCGCGAGGCGGTGCAGGCCGCCGGCGTCCGCATGTGCCTGCCGACCAAGGCGGTGACGGGCAACGTCCGCGGGCTCCTCGGCGTCTAGCAGGCCGTGGAGGAGCCCCGCGCGGTGCAGCAGCATCTCGTCGAGACAATCTGAGCCGCCCGCAATAGCGAGGGCGACGAGGCGAGCGCGGGGCCCCGTGCTCGCCTCTCTTGTGCGCGTGTCGTCGTCGATCCGTTCGGCGACTGTGCGCGCGATGAAGCGACGATCGCCCCGTGGTCCCACTCGCGCGATCGTCTCCCTATTTCGCGCGCGCCTCGACGTGTTCGAGCGCGGCCGGGGGCGGACGCCCTCGCGGTGTCCGAGACGCGCGCTATCGCCGGGGGCCGGCGACCGCATTCGGGCCGCCGGCTGGCACAATCGCCGCAGTTCTCCGGCGCGACGCGATTGACACGGGGCGCGGGCGACTCGCTACCATAGGCCGCGATGGTGGCTTACTTCGCTCGAATCACCCCCACGACGCTCGCCCTCCTCTTCGGCGCGTCGCTCCTCGCCGGTTGTAGCGGCGGCGGCGGCGACGGTGACGACGCGTCAGCTTCTGCGACCGAGGGCACGTCGGCGTCGGCCTCTGCGTCGGCGTCGGCCTCGGCGACCGAGGGGACGGACTCCGGGATGACCTCCGACAGCCAAGGTGAGACGGACACCGACACCGGCGGCGAGGAGCTCGAGGACCCGGGTCGGATCACCCTCCACCGCCTCAACAAGGTCGAGTACAACAACACCGTCAAGGACCTCCTGTGGACCGAGCAGACGCCGGCGGACGACTTCGCCGCCGACGACGTCAGCCTCGGCTTCGACAACATCGCCGACGTCCTCTCGCTGTCGCCGCTGCAGGCCGAGCTCTACGAGCGCGCCGCGGAGGCGCTGATCGAGGAGGCGATGGCGGTGGCGATCCTCGAGCCGACGACGTGGAAGCGCGAGGCCGAGGGCATGGAGGTCTCGCCGTCGCTCGGCGGGGCCAACGGCGAGTTCTGGAACCTCTGGTCGAACGGCGACATCACCACCAACATCCAGATCGAGGCCGCCGGCGAGTACGTCTTCCGCGTCCGCGCCTACGGGCAGCAGGCGGGGCCGGACCTCCCGCACATGGTCCTCGCGGTCGACGGCATGACGGCGCAGGAGTTCGACGTCGAGGCGATCAACACCGGGCCCGCCGTCTACGAGGTCACCGTCGACGTCGACGCCGGCAACCACATCTTCAGCGTCGCCTTCACCAACGACTACTACGACGACGTGCTGATGGAGGACCGCAACCTCCTCATCGACTGGCTCGAGGTCAGCGGCCCGCAGGGCCTCGCCGGCGAGCCGAACCAGCAGCGCGAGCGGATCTTCGTCTGCGACCCGCTGGTCGACGGCGAGGAGGAGTGCGGCCGCCAGATCCTCGCCACCTTCGGGCGCCGCGCCTACCGGCGCGCCCTCACGCAGGCTGAGCTCGACCGCCTGATGCTCTTCATCGCCGAGGCTAAGGCCGGCGGCGGGACCTTCGACGACGGCCTCAAGCTCGCGCTGCGGTCGATCCTCGTGTCGCCGCACTTCATCTTCCGCGTCGAGCTCGACCCGGATCCGAAGTCGCTCGTCCCCCACCCGCTCACCGACTTCGAGCTCGCCACGCGCCTCTCGTACTTCCTGTGGAGCACGATGCCCGACGACGAGCTCCTCGACCTCGCCGAGGCCGGCGACCTCAGCGACCCGGTCGTCCTCGAGGAGCAGGTCCTGCGGATGATCGAGGATCCGCGGGCGCAGGCGCTGGTCGACAACTTCGCCGGGCAGTGGTTCCTGATCCGGGCGGTCCGCGACGCCTTCCACGACGAGGGGGCCTTCCCGGCGTGGACCCCGGAGCTGCGCGAGGCGATGATCGGCGAGATGGAGCACTTCACCGGCACCTTCTTCGCCGGCGATCGCAACATGCTCGAGCTCCTCACCGCCAAGGAGACCTACGTCAACTCGGTCCTCGCTGCGCACTACGGCATCAACGGCGTCCAGGGCGAGGACTTCGTCGAGGTCAGCCTCGACGGGATCCCGCGCCAGGGCATCCTCACCCAGGCCGGCCTCCTCAGCGTCCTCGCCCACGCCGACCACACCTCGGTGGTCAAGCGCGGCAAGTTCCTGATGGAGAACGTCCTGTGCATGGTCCCGCCGCCGCCGCCGGAGGACCTCGACATCCCCGACCTCGAGCCGCCGGAGCCCGGCGCGACCCAGCGCGAGGTCCTCGAGAAGCACCGCGAGGATCCGGTGTGCGCCGGCTGCCACAACCTCATGGATCCGCTCGGCTTCGGCCTCGAGCACTACGACGCGATCGGCACCTACCGCGACATGGACAACGGCGCGCCGGTCGACGCCAGCGGCACCATCCCCTCGGGCGGCGCCTTCACCAACGGGCTCGAGATGTCGACGCTCCTCGCCGGCGAGCAGGACTTCGTCGACTGCATGGTCCGCAAGACCTTCATCTACAGCATGGGGCGGGCGACGACGCTCGGCGACCTCCCCTACATCGACGAGGTCGCCGCCGACTTCGAGGCCAACAACTTCCAGTTCGCTGACCTGGTGCTCTCGCTGGTCAC
>JAGQIT010000647.1 GCA_020431135.1 Myxococcales bacterium
ATGGGGATCACCCACTACCCCGAGGACGACGCCTGGCAGCTCCGCGACGCGCCCCTCAGCCGCGGCGAGTTCACGCGCCAGCCGATGATGCAGCCGTCGTTCTTCGCCCAGGGGTTCACGCTCCTCGAGCCGACGCGCTCGCAGATCACCGTCGACGGCGACGTCGACCTGCGCGTCGGCAACCGCAAGGGCCACCACATGCTCGCCAAGGCGGTGCCGATGGCCGGCGGCGCCGAGGAGCGCTGCGACGTGCGCGGCGCCGAGGAGCTCGCGATCCGCTGCGGCGGCCTCGCCAGCGGCACCTACAACATCCAGCTCTACTCGTCACCGGAGGCGGTCGGCACCTTCTGGATGGTCGGTGAGCTCCAGGTGAACGTCCGCTGAGCGACCGCTCGCCCTGGCCTCCGCTGCGCGGCCCGGCGCCGGCGGGCCTCGGTCGCCGAGCGCCGCTCCATTTCACGACAAACTATGTCTATACATCGGCGGCGAGGGCCTGGCCGCCAGCGCGCCTCCGGCTCTTATGCCCATAAACACAGGGGTATCGAGGCGCCCGGAAGACCGGACATGCGCCTATAACACCGTTCAATTTGGCCATGCTCGGATATGCACATAAGTTCTCCGGGCCCGCAGCGCTCCGCCGTCGACTACCCTTGATGTACAGGTGGACGCGGTCACGCCAGTCGAGCTGCTGCACGTCTCTACGTTGTGGCGATTCGAGCGCGGCGTCGCGGGCGACGGGTCGACGAGGGTGCTCCTGCGGCGCCCGCGGAGCGACAGCGCGGCCCGCCGCGCCGAGCTCCGCCACGAGCTCGCGCTCCGCGATCGCCTGCCGCCGGCGATCACCCTGCGGCCGCGGTCGATCGAGCGCCTGAGCGCCGGCGTCGCCCTGCTCTACGACGACTTCGACGGCCGCCCGATCGCCGCCCGCGACGCCCTGCGCTGGCGCCCCGCGGAGGTCGCCGCCTTCGCCCGCCGGGCCGCCGAGGCGCTCGCCGTGCTCCACGGCGCGGGGCTCATCCACGGCGGCCTCCACCCGGGGGCGCTCCTCATCGCCGACGACGGCGCCCTCCGCCTCACCGAGTTCACGGCGGCCGGGATCGCCAGCAACGCCGCGGTGATCGACGAGAGCTCGCGGATCGGGGCCGAGCTCGCCTACATCGCCCCGGAGCAGACCGGGCGGATGAACCGGCCGGTCGATCAGCGCTGCGACCTCTACTCCCTCGGCGTCATCCTCTACGAGCTGCTCACGGGCCGGGTGCCGTTCACCGCCGACTCGTTCATGGGCATCCTGACCCAGCACATGTTCGAGGCGCCGCAGTCGCCCCGCGCGATCGTGCCGGGCATCCCCGAGGCGGCCGAGAACATCATCCTCAAGTCCATGCAGAAGGACCGCGACCTGCGGTTCCAGACGATGGCCGAGTTCATCGCCGCGATCGAGGCGGTCGGCACCGGCGCGGCGCCCGTCGCCGTCGTCGCCGAGACGCTCAACAAGCCGCCCGAGCGCGGCAAGGCGATGACCTTCTCCGGCGAGGCGACCGCGACCGAGAGCCCTGAGGTCACCACGATCCCGCCCATGGAGACGGGCGCGCGCAACAACGTCACGCTGATCATCAGCGTCGTCGCGGCGCTGATCGTCGGGGTCGGCGGCGCGCTGATGTACCTCTCGACCCAGCGCGACACGGTCGACGAGGAGACGCCGGTCGTCGACGAGCCCGAGAAGACGCCGGAGCCCCCGCCCGAGGACATCAAGCCCCCGGAGGTCGAGGACACCAAGGTCGAGGACACCAAGGTCGAGCCTGAGCCCGCCGTGCCCATGGTGACGGTCACGATCTCGACGAACGTGCCCGCGTCGATCATCGATCCGGGGGACGGCGGCGTGCTCGGCGAGACCAACTCGCCGCTCGAGCTGGCCAAGAGCGACGAGGCGCGCGCGCTTCGGCTCGAGGCCGAGGGCTACCGCGAGCTCGACATCGAGATCACGCCCAACGCCCAGTCGAAGACCTACAAGTACAAGCTCCGCAAGGCGAAGGGCGGCGCGGGGAAGACCAAGAAGACCACCAAGAAGCCGCCCGACGACAAGAAGGGCGGCGACAGCGGGGGCTCCGTCGTTCCGCCCTCCGAGCTGAAGAACCCCTTCAACCGGCGCAACAAGTAGCCCCGCGCTACCGCGCGCCGGCGAGTCGACGTCGCGCGGCCGCGAGCGCCGGGCGCGTCAATTCGGACGGGCGCGGCAGCTCGAGCGCGGCCTCGTAGTACGCGAGCAGGCCCGGCAGGTCGTTGTCGATCCAGCGCTGCGGCTCGCGCGGGTTGAACCGCCAGAACCACGACGGCGCGCGCAGGTGTTGGCGCAGCGTGGCGACCACCGGGAAGCACTCCACGCAGACCGCCCACGTGTCGAGCGCGTGGTGCTGGTGGTCCTCCTGCTCGCCCGTGAACACGTCGAGGATCATCGTCGACAGCCGCCGGTATCGCCGCGCGCGCTGGGCCGACGTGAACGCGCGGTACAGGTGCTTGTACGCCCGGAAGCGGGTCCAGTCGGTCACGCGCGCCGGGATCACCGTGCCCATGAACGAGTGCAGGTTGGCGCTCGCGTGGATCGGGCGCGCGCGGAGGAACGCGTCGAGGCAGGCGGTCTCCGGCTCGCTCAGCGGGTGCGGGCCGCGGTAGGTCGGGTCACCGGGGCGATCGGAGCCCGAGCCCGGCCAGCGGCTCGGCGGCGCGTCGCCAGGGCGGGGGAAGTTGCGGTTGAGATCGACGCCGCGGGCGTTGGCCCGCAGCTCGGAGAGCCGCGCGGCCTGACCCGACGCCGCCCACGTGCGCGCGTAGCCGTCAGGGTTGAGGCACGGGATCACCCACAGCTCGCAGCGTCCGAGCAGCGCCGCGAGCGGGCCCTCGGGCTCGGCGCAGGCCGCCAAGAGCCCGAGCGCGACCCGTCCGCCGATGTACTCGATGCCGTGGATGTTGGCCGAGCAGAGCAGGCGCGTCGCCTTGGCAGCGCGGGCGGGCACGCGAGCGGCCCGCAGGGGGCGTCGCTCGACGCTCTCGCCGTAGACGATGACCTCGGCGCCCGCGCGCGCCGCCAGGCGATCGAGCTCATCCTCCCGCGCGTCCGGGGAAGGATAGGGCGAGAGGAGCGAAGCATCCGACAAGGGCCCGAGTGTACCGGGTCCTTGTCGGATGCGTGCGTTGGCCAGGCCGAGCCCTCGCGGTCGAGCGGGGCTCCTGGGACTCGTGCTACGCGTCCGAGGCGGCGACGCCCTCAGCCGCTGCGGCCGGCGGCGCCTGGACCTCGACCGCAGGAGTTGGGGGCGCGTCGGCGCTGGTCTCGTCCGCGTCGACGCGGGTCTCCTCCGTGTCGACGCGGGTCGCCGCGTCGGCCTCGGGCGCGGCGTCGTCATCCGCGTTGTCCGACGGCGGGGGGGCCCGCAGCGGCGCCTCGCTGGTGGCGTCGGGCTGGCTCAGCTCGAGGACCACGCCGTCGAGCTCCATGCCCTCGAGCACCTCCTGCATCCGCGCGAAGTCTGAGGCGCTCACGCGGAACACGGTGCTCGCGTCGCGGACGGTGAGGTCGCGGACCGAGCGGCCCGACAACCCCAGGTGCTCGCGCAGGAGCGCGCGAATGTGGGCCGCCTTGTGGCCGTGACGGCGTCCGACGTTCAGGCGCACGCGCTCGAACGACGCGTCGTCATCGCTGCTGCTGCTGCTGATCGTCGAGGGCGCAGCGGCCGGGGTCGAGACCCGCGAGCTTCGCTCCCGTCGCGGCTCGACCGCGGGCTCGGGTGCCGGCGGGGGCTCGGGCGCAGGCGGGGGCTCGGGCTTGACGAATTCGGGGTGGAGCTCGAGGAACGGCCCGTCCTCGAACTGGGCGAAGGTGTAGCGGGCCGCCCAGACCTCCCAGAAGTCCTTGTGCGGCGGCGCGGTCAGCTCCGGCGGGGCCGCCGGGCTGGCCTTCTTGCGCCGCCGCCGACGCTTGCGCTTGCGCCGGGGCCGGTCGCTCGACTCGTCGTCATCGGCCTCATCGGTCTCATCAGCCTCATCGGTCTCATCGGCCTCATCGGCCTCGGCGCCCGACTCGGAGGCGGCGTCGTCGGCCTCAGGCTCCGCGCCGTCGGTCGTCGCCTCGGTCGCGCTGGCGTCGTCGTCGTCATCGTCGTCGTCGTCGTCGTCCGCATCAACCTCGGCCTCAACCTCGGCCTCGAGCTCGTCGTCGTCCTCTTCGACCTCGACCTCAACCTCGACCTCGACCGCGTTGGCGTCGCGCCGCGAGAGGTCCTCGATCTCGACCTCCTCCTGCAGCGTGTCCATCACGGCGCGTCGGCGACCCTTGAGCGTCAGCTCGTCGAGCTCGTCGATGCCGCCGTACTCGTCGCGGACCACCGAGAGCTCCTGCTCGTCGATGTCGATGAGGATCTCGGCCTGCGAGACCGAGGGGACCCGGACCTCAGCCGCGGGGGCGGCCTTGTTGCCGCGGTTGGCCTTGCCGCGGCGTCGCCGGCGACGACGGCGTGAGGAGCGAGACGAGCGCCGCTCGTCGTCGGCGCCCTGCGCGTCGCTGGCGTCCTCGGACTCGTCACCGTCGTCGCCGCTGTCGAGCTCCTCGGCGTCGTCGTCGGACCCGTCGTCGTCGTCGGACGCCTCGTCGTCGTCGCTGGCGTCGTCGGCTTCGACCGCGTCGTCGGCCTCGGGCGCGGTCGACTCGTCGTCGCTGCTCGCGTCCTCGGCGTCGTCCTCGGCG
>JAGQIT010000648.1 GCA_020431135.1 Myxococcales bacterium
CGACCGTCGACGTCGTCGGCGTCCTCGGCTACGACGACGACGGCGCCCCGAACTGGGCGCGCTCGTCGATCCTCACGCGCACCGGGGTCGTCGCCGGCGGCTTCGAGTGGGGCGTCTTGGGCGGCAAGGTCGCGGAGCGCTGGGTCGTCGGCGGCTCGACCCAGGGCGACGCCGGGCCGATCGGCCTGCGCGGCGAGTTCCACGTCGGCTTCCCCGACGCCGACGCCGACGCCGATCTCAAGGACGACGAGTGGGCGATCAACGTCCGCGCCGCCGGCGGGCCCAACGTCGGCTTCGCCTGGCACAACACGACCCTCTCGGTCGAGTACATGTACATCTCCGACGGCGCCAAGATGCCGAGCCACTACCTCGGGCGGACGGCGGCGATCTTCCCGGACACGGTCCCCTTCCTCGCGCGCCACTACGTCAGCCCGAGCTTCGGCCTCGACATCGTCCCGATCCTCCGCGCCGCGACCTTCGCCCTCGTCAACGCCAACGACGGCTCGGGGCTCGCCGGCGGCTCGCTGGTCTACAACGTCGCCGACGAGTCGGACTTCATCCTCGGCCTCTTCGTCCCCTGGGGCGCCGGCCTCGAGGCGATCTACCCGAGCACCGGCGCGCCGATCCTCGGCAGCGAGTGGGGGCTGTCGCCGCTGGTGATCTACCTGGAGTCGCGCGTCTTCTTCTGATCGCGCCGAACAGGGCGAGCGGGGCGCAGACCTTCCGGGAGAAATCTGCGAGGATCCGCCGGTGGACGCCCTCCCGGTCATCGACGTCAGCGCGCTCGTCCGCGGCGAGGCCCCGCCGGAGGTCGCCGCGGCGATCCGCCGGGCCTGCGAGGAGCACGGCTTCTTCTACGTCCGCGGCCACGGGGTCGATCCCGACCTGGAGCGCGCCCTCGAGGCGGAGAGCCGGCGCTTCTTCGCCCTCCCCGCGGCCGCGAAGGAGGCGATCGCGATGGCCCGCGGCGGCCGAGCCTGGCGCGGCTACTTCCCGGTCGGCGGCGAGCTGACCTCCGGGCGCCCCGATCTCAAGGAGGGGCTCTACTTCGGCGCCGAGCTCGGGCCCGACCACCCGAAGGTCGCCGCCGGCGCGCGCATGCACGGCGCAAACCTCTTCCCGCCGACGCAGCCGTCGCTGCGCCCGGTCGTTCTCGCCTACCTCGCGGCGATGACCGAGCTCGGCCACGCGCTGATGCGGGGGATCGCCGGCAGCCTCGGCCTCGACCCGTCGCTCTTTCGCCGGCGCTACATGAGCGACCCGCTGATCCTGTTTCGGATCTTCCACTACCCGCCCGAGGAGCCCGCCGGCGAGCCCTCCTGGGGCGTCGGCGAGCACACGGACTACGGCGTCCTGACGATCCTCAAGCAGGACGACGCCGGCGGCCTCGAGGTCCGCACGCGCGCCGGCTGGATCGCCGCGCCGCCGCTCCCGGGCGCCTTCGTCTGCAACCTCGGCGACATGCTCGAGCGGATGACCGGCGGCCTCTACAAGTCGACGCCGCACCGCGTGCGCAACCGCAGCGGCCGCGGCCGCCTCTCCTTCCCCTTCTTCTTCGACCCCGACTTCGACGCGACGATCGAGCCGCTGCCGATCTCCGACACGGGGGACACCGGGCACACCGGGCACACCGGGGCGGCCGACGACGACGCGGCGACGCGCTGGGATCACCGCTCCGTCCACGACTTCCGCGGCACCTACGGCGACTACCTGAGCGCCAAGGTGGCGAAGGTCTTCCCCGAGCTCGCCGACTAGCCGCGGTCGACGCTGCAGCCCGCGCGGCCTCGATCGAGCCCGCGTGACGGCCGCGCCATCCGCCGAGCGGCGCGTCTCCCTCACGGACCCCCTCCGCGCCTCCAGGAACGGCCCGCGCGCCCGCGGCCTCCCCTGCGGCCGCGGACCCCAGATCCGCCCGCAGAAGCCGCAAAAATCCACGCGTCCATGGACAAGGGCGCCCTCGGAACACACCATCACCCTGCGACGTGACCGGAACTCGAAGAGCGCTCATCTCCGCGGCCGCCGCCCTCCTCTGCGCCTGCCACGGCGACGACGGGGGCGTGAGCACCGACAGCGGCAGCGGCAGCGGCAGCGGCGTCGCCCCGATCGACGCGCCGAACGTCGTCGTCATCGCCATGGAGTCGAGCCGCGCACGCTCGACGACGCCCTACAACCCCGACCTCGAGACAACGCCCTTCCTCGTCCAGCTCGCCGCCGAGGGCACCCTCGTCGCCGAGGCCTACACGGTCGTCCCGCACACGACGAAGGCGCTCGTGCCGATCCTCTGCGGGATCCCGCCGAAGCTGGTCAAGAGCATCGACGAGACCGCCCCCGGCGCGATCCCGGTCGACTGCCTCGGCGAGCGCCTGGCCAAGCTCGGCTTCGCCACCCTCTTCATCCAGCCCGCGCGCGCGAGCTGGGAGGATCGCCCCGGCCTCGTCACCAACTTCGGCTTCACCGACTTCCTCGCCAAGGCCGACCTGCCGACCGCGGGCTTCGACGAGTCGAGCTACTTCGGCTACGAGGACGACATCATGCTCGGCCCGGCGTTCGACTGGATCGACGCCCAGGACCAGGACCGCCCCTTCTTCCTCAGCGTCCTCACCCTGACCTCGCACCACGACTACGGGGTCCCCGAGGGCTTCCCGCTCCAGCCCTTCCACAGCAACGAGAACTACAACAACTACCTCAACACCCTCGCCTACACCGACCGCTTCATCACCCAGCTCTACGCCGGCCTCGACGCCCGCGGCCTCCTCGACGACACGATCTTCATCGTCGTCGGCGACCACGGCGAGGCGTTCGGCGAGCACGGGCGGACGCAGCACGACAACGTCATCTGGGACGAGGGGCTGCATGTGCCGATGATCCTCGCGGGCCCCGGGATCCCGGCGGGACAGGTCCTCGAGGGCATGCGCCAGACCACCGACATCGCGCCGACGATCCTCAGCCTCCTCGACGTCGACTACGACGCCGCCGACTTCGACGGCCGCGACCTCCTGTCGACGGACGGCCACCCGCGCCTCTTCGCCTCGTGCTGGTTCGACGACTACTGCATGATGATGCGCGAGGGCGATCGCAAGGCGATCTTCCACTACGACCTGCGGCCGCTCGCGGTCTACGACCTCGCCGCCGATCCCCTCGAGAAGACGAACGTCATCGACGTCGACGACAACCTGACCTTCGCCGAGTCCGCGGTCGCGTCGATGCAGTCGTGGCGCGACGCGAACAACCTCCGCTACGCGTCGCCCTGACGTCCGCGCTCAGGGCAGCGCGTCGACGACCGCGCGGGCGAGCGCGACGTTCTCGTCCTTGTACATCTTCGCCGCGTCGGGCTCGTCGTTGAGCGAGAAGGTGACGCCGAAGCTCATGTTGCCGACGAGGACGTCGAGCTTGTTGGCGTAGCTGACGAACTTCTTGCCGGCGAGCTCGGTCTCGGTGCGGGTCTTCTCGTAGAACGCCGCGTCGCCGAGGCCGTCGACCGCCTCGAACTGCATGCCGCCGGCGAACGCCCCGCCCATCGCCTTGGTCACCGGCTTGACGTGCTCGGGAGCGGCCTTGGCCTCGCCGTCCTCGGCGTCCTCCTCGAGCTTCTTCTTGGCCTCGTCGCCGATCTTGTCGAAGGCCGCCGCGACCTCCTCGCCGCTCATGTCCATGTGCGCGTTGGCGAAGTACGTGGCGGCCATCTCCGCGCTCTTCTTGACGCGGACGAAGCCGAGGCTGGCGTTGCCGGCCTCCCACTCGTAGAGGCACATGCCCGAGATCTCGCGGACCTCGAGGGCGTCCTCGCCGACGCCGGCGACCTTGGCGACCATCGCCTTGGTCAGGAGCTCGCAGGGCTTCTTGCGCAGCTCCTCGTCGAAGATCTTGGCCGACGCCGCCGCCCCCTCGACGGCCGCCGCGGCGCCCTCGCCCGCAGCCTCCGCGCCGGCCTCGGCCTCGTCGCCCGCGCCCGTAGCCGCAGACTTGTCGCCGCAGCCGGCGAGCGCGAGAGGAGCGAGGAGAGCGAGGAGGGCGAGCGTGGCGAGCCGTCGGATCATGCCAAACCCTACCAGATCGGCTTCTAGACCCCCCAGGACGACGAATTCGCGCGCACAAAAGGAGACGGCCGCGCGTCCCCGCGCGGCCGTCTCCCAGCCGATCCCGCGCGGGCCTACAGGCGCGCGAGGAACCAGGAGATCATGCCGTCGTACTTCGACACCGAGACGCTCGGCTTCACCGGGTGCTTGTGGACGACCGGCGCCTGCTCCTTGTCGACGAGGTGGCTCGGCTTCACCGCCGGCTCGACCGAGTGCCCGGCGATGAAGGTGCGCAGGGCCCGGAGCGCGTCGGTGGTCGTGAAGATGCCGACGGGGCGCTCGCCCTCGGTGACGACCGCGCTGCCGAGGCGCTCGTGCTCGAGGTGGTAGGCGACGTCGATGAGCGGCGTGTTGGCCTCGCAGGCGTAGGGCGCGGCGGTCATCGCCGCGGCGACCGGGGTCTTCTGCGGGTCGAGGTCGCGGACCGAGGCGGCGACGGCGATGTCGCGGGTCGTGACCATGCCGACGAGCACGCCGTTGCTGTCGACCACCGGGAGGTGGCGGACGTTGTCCGAGTACATACGATCCAGGGCGTCCGCGAGGGTGAGCTCGTCGCTCACGGTCGCGGGGATCGGGGTCATGAAGTCACGGATCGTCGGGCTCGTCGCTGTCATCGCTGCTCTCTCCTGCTCTCGTGGTGTGGTCTCGCCAGATCGTCAGCGCGTCAACCCCCACGGCGCGACCACGCTGCTCGCCGCAGTCTCACACCGACGCGCCGTCGTCGCGCCTGCAAAGCGGGGGAACTGGATGCGCCGCTCGGCGCAGTCTCTGCGCTCGCCGAGCGGCCGGGGCCGCGCTCGCTGAACATCAGGGGCGCCCAAACGCTACACGATGGCCGCCCGCCTGTCGACCCGGCGCGGGCTCAGGCGCCGCCCAGGGCGAGCACGAGCTTGCCGATCTTGTCGCCGCGCAGGAGGCGACGCAGGGCCGCTGGCGCGCCCGTAATATCGCCCTCGACGATCGTCTCGCGGTAGCGGATCTTGCCCTCGCGCTGCCAGCCGGCGATCGCCGCCGCGGCCTCACCATAGCGCGCGCCGTAGTCGAGGATGATGAAGCCCTCGATCCGAGCGCGGCGCATCAGCACCTGCTCGAAGTGCGCGGGGCCGCGGACGGCGTCGTGGTTGTACGACGAGATCAGGCCGCACAGGACGATCCTCGCGCGCAGGGCCAGGTTGGCGAGGACCGCGTCGAGGACCTCGCCGCCGACGTTGTCGAAGTAGACGTCGACGCCGTCGGGGCACAGCTCGGCGAAGGCCCTCTCGAGGTCGGCGGACTTGTAGTCGACGCAGGCGTCGAAGCCGAGCTCGTCCGTGACGTAGGCGCACTTCTCCGGGCCGCCGGCGACGCCGATCACCCTGCAGCCGTGGATCTTGGCGATCTGA